>CAZRNL010000197.1:0-2782 GCA_964601395.1 uncultured Silicimonas sp.
CTACCGCAACCAGTGGTACTGGGGTGGCGAAGCCGCACTGCGCGCGAACGGCGACAAACTGGAGCTGCGCACGGTACCGGCCTCTGAGTGGGCCGAGGTCGAAAATGCGGCCAAGGTGTTCTGGGACGAGATCGCCCAGGAAGGCGAAGTCCACCAGAAGATCGTGAACGTCTTCAAGGAGTACAACGCCGTGATCAACCAGGCCGGCCCGCCCTACGCCTTTGATTGATCAAGACTTGTACCAAGACCGGCAGCCCCCTTCGTGGGGTTGCCTTTCCGCTTCGGGGACACACCAATGACCGCCAATCTCACCTTCGACGCCCTCAAGGAAGACGCCGCGCACGGGATCATCGACACCGTCCTGATCTGCTCGGTCGACATGCAGGGCCGGCTTGTCGGCAAGCGATTCCACGTCTCGAACTTCATCGAGTCGGCCTACAGGGAAACGCATTGCTGCAACTATCTGTTCGCAACCGACATCGAGATGGCGACGCCTGACGGCTATGCCGCCACATCCTGGGAAAAGGGTTATGGCGATTACGTGATGAGACCGGATCTCTCGACGCTGCGGCGTCTGCCCTGGCTCGAAGGGACCGCGATCGTTCTCTGCGACATGATCGATCACCACACACACAAACCCGTTCCGCATGCCCCCCGCCAGATCCTGAAGGATCAGGTTGCGCGCGCTGCGGCTATGGGGCTCTCGCCGATGATGGCGACAGAGCTCGAATTCTTTCTCTTTAGGCAATCCTATGACGAGGCTCGCAAGACCGGCTTTCGGGATCTCACACCCGTGGCTGGATACAACGCCGATTACTCGATCCAGCTGACGACCAAGGAAGAATACGTGATGCGCCCGATCCGCAACATGCTGGTCGCGGCAGGGGTGCCCGTCGAGAACACCAAGGGCGAGGCCGAAGCGGGTCAGGAGGAACTGAACGTCCGCTACGCCGAGGCAGTCCTGGCGGCGGATCATCACACGCTGGCCAAGCAGGCGATCAAGGAAATCGCCATGCAACACGGTCATTCCGCGACCTTCCTGCCCAAGTGGCACCACAAGAAGGTCGGCAGCGCCGCGCATATCCATCAGTCACTGTTCAAGGGAGATTCGAACGTTTTCTACGACGCCGACGCCCCCCTCAACATGTCCGCAACGATGAAATCCTATGTCGCGGGCCTCCTGAAATACTCCCCCGACGTGACCTTCTTCCTTGCGCCCTACGTCAACAGCTACAAGCGATTCCTGCCCGGCACCTTCGCGCCGACCAAGATCGCCTGGAGCATCGACAACCGCACGGCCGGCTTCCGGCTTGTCGGCGACGGCACCAAGGGCGTGCGGATCGAGTGCCGCATCCCCGGCAGTGACATCAACCCGTATCTCGCCTGCGCCGCTCAGCTGGCCGCCGGCCTCTCGGGGATCGAGGAGGACCTGACCCTTGACGATCCGGTGTCGGGCGACGTCTACGGCATGAAGCACATTCCCTCGATTCCGCACACTCTGCGCGACGCGACCGTGACGCTTCGGAACTCGAAGATGCTGCGCAAGACCATGGGCGACTGGGTGGTCGATCACTACACGCGCGCGGCCGAAGTCGAGCAAGAGGCGTTCGACACCGTCGTGACCGACTGGGAAGTCGCGAGAGGCTTTGAAAGGGCCTGACACCATGACGAAAATCGACCTGATTTCCCCGATCGACGGGTCAGTCTACCTGTCGCGCGATACCCTGTCCCGTGATGCCGCCTTTGCGGCCGCAGGCAAAGCCCGTAGCGCGCAAGAGCGTTGGCGCAATCGCCCGCTGAAAGAGCGGATCGACCTTGTCCTGAAAGCCACCGAGATCGTCGGCGAGAGCACCGACCGCATGGCGCTGGAATTGGCTCACCAGATGGGCCGCCCGATCCGCTACGGAGGCGAATTCGGCGGCTTCAACGAGCGAGTGCGGTATATGGCCAGTGTCGCCGCCGAATGTCTTGCACCGACCGTGATTGAAGACTCCGACGCCTTCCTGCGCCAGCTCAAGCGCCTGCCCTGGGGCGTCGTCCTGGTCGTGGCGCCCTGGAACTATCCTTACATGACCGCGATCAACACCGTCGCCCCCGCGCTCATTGCCGGGAATACGGTGATCCTCAAGCATGCCAGCCAGAGCCTGCAGGTCGGCGAGCGTCTGGCCGAGGCGTTCCACGCGGCCGGAGTGCCGGAAGAGGTCTTTCAGAACATCGTCATCGACCACGACACGACGGACGCCCTGATTTCCGAACGAGCAATCGATTTCGTCAACTTCACCGGCTCTGTCGGCGGCGGTCAGGCCATGGAGCGCGCGGCGGCAGGCACCTTCATTCCGGTTTCGACCGAACTCGGAGGCAAGGATCCCGGCTATGTCCGCGCCGACGCCGACCTCGATGCTGCGGTCGATACGCTGATGGACGGCGCGATGTTCAATGCGGGCCAGTGCTGCTGCGGGATCGAGCGGATCTACGTGGCCGAGAATCTGTTCGACGCCTTCGTCGAAAAGGCCGTGGCTTGGGTCAACGCCCAAAGGCTCGGCAACCCGCTCGACCCCGAAACGACACTAGGACCGATGGCCAACATCCGCTTCGCCCGCGAGGTGCGCGCGCAGATCTCCGAAGCGCTGGACGACGGCGCGACCGCGCATATCGCGCAGATGGAGGCCGATGACGGCCAGGGCACTTACGTGACACCGCAGATCCTGACCAACGTGACCCACGACATGCGCGTGATGCGCGATGAAAGCTTCGGTCCGGTGGTCGGCATCATGTCGGTCGA
>CAZRNL010000197.1:2792-6174 GCA_964601395.1 uncultured Silicimonas sp.
CGACAGAGCGCTCGCCGAGGTGAACGACAGCCGGTTCGGGCTGACTGCGTCGATCTGGACCCAGGACCGCGATGCCGCCGAACGTATCGGCGACCGGATCGAGACCGGCACCGTCTTCATGAACCGATGCGACTATCTGGACCCTGCCCTTTGCTGGACCGGCTGCAAGGACACAGGGCGCGGCGCGGGTCTCTCGAAGCTGGCATATCAGGCTCTGACAAGGCCAAAATCCTATCATCTGAGGAAGATCTGACATGGGTCGCACAGCCAATTGGTCCTATCCCACCGCCGTTCGGTTCGGCGCGGGCCGCATCTTGGAAATCGGCGGCGCCTGCATGGCCGCAGGTATCAAGCGCCCGCTTCTGGTCACCGACCGCGGCCTGGCGTCGATGGAAATCACCGCTCGAACGCTCGACATTCTTCAGGCCGAGGGACTGGGCCGCGCGATCTTTCACGAGGTCGACGCAAACCCGACCGACCTGAACCTCTACGAGGGCCTTCGCGTCTATCGCAGCGGCGGCTTTGACGGCGTCATCGCCTTCGGCGGCGGCTCTGGCCTCGATCTTGCCAAGACCATCGCCTTCATGGCCGGCCAGACCCGTCCGCTTTGGGATTTCGAGGACATCGGCGACTGGTGGACGCGCGCAGATCCCGCCGGCATTCACCCCATAGTCGCCGTGCCGAACACCGCAGGCACAGGATCGGAAGTCGGGCGCGCATCTGTGATCACTAACTCCGAGACCCACGAGAAGAAGATCATCTTCCACCCCAGGATGCTGCCGGCGGTCGTCATCTGCGACCCCGAGCTGACGGTGGGCATGCCGAAGTTCATCACCGCCGGCACCGGCCTTGATGCCTTTGCGCATTGTGTCGAAGCCTACTCCAGCCCGCATTACCACCCCATGAGCCAGGGCATCGCTCTTGAAGGCATGCGGCTGGTGAAAGACTACCTGCCCCGCGCCTTTGCCGACGGCACCGACATCGAGGCGCGTGCCAACATGATGAGCGCCGCCGCGATGGGCGCAACCGCCTTCCAGAAGGGCCTCGGCGCGATCCATGCCCTTTCCCACCCCATCGGTGCACATCACCACACGCACCATGGCACGACCAACGCCGTATGCATGCCTGCCGTGCTCAAGTTCAACGCCACGGCGATCCGGGACCGCTTCGACCTGGTCGCCGCCTATCTCGGTATTGCTGACGGGTTCGACGGGTTCTGCGCCTTCGTCGATGACTTCAACGACAGCCTCGGTATTCCCAGAACCCTGACCGACCTGGGCGTGAACGATCCCGATATCGACCGTCTCGTGATCGACGCGCTGAAGGATCCTTCGACCGGCGGTAACCCGGTCGAGATGACCGGGGAGAATACCCGCGCTCTTTTCGAGGCGCTTTTCTGAAAGGGCGATTGCTCCAAGAGGTTCCGCTTGGCTTCGATTTCTGCTTAAGTATCTGAAAATAGTATATTATTGGAAAAGAAGGGGCGGTAACCCATGGGTTACCGCCCCTTTCTTGAACCCCGGTGTAACCCGTGGGTTACTTCTCATCCAGGACGCGTTGAAAGGCACGGATCGCTTCCTCCAGGCGGTCTCGCGGGACGCTGGTGAAGTCGATCTCGGCCTTTATGCGGCACTCCCCGTCGCGCGCGGTGATCTTCATCGCAGCCACACGACATTCGTATTTCTCGCGCTTCGTCGCCGGCTTGGAAGCTGCCGTCCCTGCCCCTTTCGCAAAACGCTCCAGCATCATCCGCTGCGCGTCCGCAGACGTTGCTCCGGCAAGTTCGCGGCGAAGACGCTCTGTATCCCCGCCTCTCTGAACTTGGCGCACCACCTCGACGCCAAGGTTCCGTGGCACCGCCTTGGGCCATTTCAGCGACGGTCCCAAAGCCGCCAAGAGCGCGACAAAGGACCGGATGTAGGACCGCTTCATCTTGTGCAACGATCCATAAAGGCGGTTCACCAGAACTTCGGCGTCCGTTTCCTCAACATCCGGATCGGCCGACGCCTCGACCACCACCTGCGCCATCTCGGCAAAGGTCAGGTCTTCGCGGACGACGTTCTCCTCGACCATGTCGATATATCGTTCCAGTCGGTCGGCCTCGCCGCCGTCGATCCTTGCAACGATATTGGCAAAGGCGGCGTCCCCGGTTTCGTCCAGCAGTTGACGCAACGCGGTCAAGCGTCGCCATCCCTTCTTCAGTTGCAGCACGCCGTCATCGTCCCGGAACACTTCGATCGGCTCTTTCTGGCCACGTGCGCGGATCGAGGCTTTCAGTTCCTCCATCTCGTCGGCCCGCGCCACCGCCTCCAGATCCAGGCGATCCCTGGGAAGCGCCGAAGTGGCGATCTCACTCAGTGGCAGATGCACGAGCACCCTGCCCTCGGTCTGTGCGTCGCGGTACGCCTTGGCGTCCTCGGCGTTCCTCCGGCGCTGTTCGATCTTGGCATCCGTCGTAGCCTGCAGGTCGTCCGCAGCCTCGCGCACGGCCGCACCCATCGGACCGAGAGACCGGATTCGCGGACCGGCCGATTTCGTCTCGAGCGGTTCGATCCCGAACTTGTTCTTGCGTGTCATCTGCCTTTCTCCTCTCTCACCGACCAGGCCTTCAGGACGGCCACCTTGAACTCGTCGTAGGCCTTGTCGAAGCTTGCGCGAGCGCGCTTCCACGTCTCGCGCGTCATTTGTCTGTAATCCTGCTCATAAACCGACATCTGAAACCGCCCGGATTGCTCGACCGCACGGGTCATCTCGATCGGGTTCTGGCAGACGTCGGCTCCGAACACGTTGCGGAACGCATCCATCATCGCCTGATGCAGAGGGTTGTTGGCCTCGAACCGCGTCATCAGGATACGAATATCGGCGTAGGTCTTCGGAAGCGTTAACCCTGCGTCCTCTGCCAGAGCGCCGAAACCGTCCGCGATGTCCTCCATCGCGTCGCCAAGTTGCCCGAGGTAGCTGGTGGTCGAATCGTACTCCCAGTATCCCGGGCCGGACGGAATATAGAGGATATCGGCCGCGAAAGCCGCGTTCAGCGACTGGTATCCGATCGCCGGAGGACAGTCGAAAATGATCAGGTCGTACTGATCATCGGGGAGTTCATCCAGATACCGCGATATGCAGCCGAAAAAGCTCCATGCCTTGTGCAACGCCCGGTACTGCGCCGAGGCAAACTCGACGAAGGCGGCATTGGCGCAGGACGGGATCAGGTCGATGGTCGGCCAGCAAGTCTCCACGATGAAGTCCTGCGCGCGTTGTGTTCCAATCGACTGCACGTCCTGTGGCAACTCGTCGGCGGCAGGGTAGGGGCAATCCTCCGGATCGTCATAGGTCTGGATGATCCGGTCGGCCTCACGGCAGAGGTCACGGCACATGATGCCCC
>CAZRNL010000198.1:0-561 GCA_964601395.1 uncultured Silicimonas sp.
TTCGATCGTGAGGTAGGAAATGCAACGCCGCGCATCAAGCTGGTAGGGTGCGGGAAACGCATCGGTCGGACAGATGTCGAGACAGGCACGGCACGACCCGCAATGATCCGCCTCAGGTGCATCCGGTGGAAGTTCGAGAGAGGTGAAGATCGCTCCAAGAAAGAACCAGTTTCCCAGGTCGCGGGACAAGAGGTTCGTGTGCTTGCCCTGCCAGCCAAGCCCGGCTGCCTGCCCCAGTGCCTTCTCCGGCACAGGTGCTGTATCGACGAAGACTTTCACTTCACCGCCGGCCTCTGCAATCAGCCACCGGGCAAGCCGCTTGAGCCGCTTCTTCACGATGTCGTGGTAGTCGCGGTTGCGCGCATAGACAGAGATCGCCCCGCGGTCGGGTTGGTCGAGAACCGCAAGCGGGTCTTCCTTCGGGGTATACGTTTCGGCGAGCATTATGACCGACCTCGCCCCGGCCCAAAGGGCCGCAGGGTTGCCCCGCCACTCTGCACGGTCGGCCATCCACGACATCTGGCCGTGCCGGCCCGCGTCAAGAAAGGTACGCAACCGTTC
>CAZRNL010000198.1:571-6174 GCA_964601395.1 uncultured Silicimonas sp.
ACATCGGGCGCCACCTCGGGCACCGCGTCCGGCGTGGTCACGGAAATCGCCGCAAACCCGTCGGTTCGCGACCTGGATGCGAGACGCACGTTGAGGTCCGCCGGGGTCACGGCAATCCTTCCGATCGACGATCAGTCAGGTTCGACCAGTCGCAAAGAGACTTGCGTGGCCCCTCAGAAGTCGAGATCGGCGTAATGCGCCGGTTGCGGAAACCCCGGCACAGCATCGGCGAGGATTCCGCGGAAGGCCGGCCGTGACTTGATCTTGGCATACCAGTCCTTGACGTTCGCGTTCCGGTTCCAGTCAACGTCGGAGATATAGTCGAGGGACGAAAAATGGGCAGCAGCGGCGAAATCGGCAAGGGTCATCGCATCACCCGCCAGCCAGCGCCGCTGCTCCAGAAGCCAGCCGATATAATCGATGTGATACTTGATGGCCTTGGCGCCGGCCTTGACGTTGGTGCTGTCGGGATAGCCTTGTCCGGTGATCTTCTTGTTGACGCGCTCGTAAAGAAGCTTCGACGTCACCTCGTGATGGAACTTGTCATCGAACCACGTCACAAGCCGCCGTACCTCGTGCCGGTCCATGGCGGATTTGGGCATCAGCGGCGGATCTGGATAGGTTTCCTCCAGAAACTCGCAGATCGCGGCGCTTTCACTCAGCGTGCGGCCGTCGATCTTCAGAACCGGGACCTTGCCCGCGGGATTGCGGCGCATGAAGTCGAGATCGCGCTCCCAATAGCGTTCTTCGACGAGATCCACCTCGATCCTTTTTTCCGCAAGGCTAAGCCGGACCTTGCGACAGAACGGGGACAGCGGGACGTGGTAGAGACGATTCATCGCGTTTTGCAGACTCCGGTTGCAGCCTCAATGCCGCGAAAGCCCGCGGGGTTCAATCCTCGAAGCAGGCGGCGCGTCCATCCCGGCGGATGGTTTCCGCCCCGTCGAGGATCGCTGAGGACCGGTTCCGCACGAACGCGGATGGATCAGACGCAGACCTGCCCTTGGGATCGGGCAGGACCGCGGCGAGCCGGGCGGCCTGCACCGGGCTGAGTGCATCCGCCGAGACACCGAAATAGTGCTGGGCCGCGGCTTCGACGCCGAAAATGCCACGGTCGAATTCGGCCACGTTGAGGTACACCTCGACAATTCGACGTTTCGACCAGAAGACCTCGACCAACGGAGTAATGAGCGCTTCGAGTGCTTTGCGCGGCCAGTTGCGCCCGTGCCACAGGAACACGTTCTTCACGGTCTGCTGCGTCAACGTGGATGCGCCGCGCCCGGCGCCCGAGTCGAGGGCGTCGCGGATTGCGGCCATGTCGAACCCCCAATGCAGGCAGAAATTCGCATCTTCCGCCGCGACGACGGAACGCGCCATCACAGGGGCGATGCGATCGAGCGGAACCCATGTCCGCTCGACCCCGCCCTGGCGCACCGTTTCGGCCACCATGTAGGGTGTGGTCGGCGGACGCAGGACCGAAAAGACCACGATCAGGACCATCAGAAATGCGGCGGCGCCCAACACGGCCCGCGCCGTCCATCGCACAAGCCGCCGCCACAGCGGCCGGTGCCTGGGCGCCGCCTTGGTCTTTCGGCTGGCCGATGGTTTCGATTTCGTGCTTTTGGCCACGCGGCGCATCATTATGTTAGGTCGGGCGGCGTGCAATAGCCGCCTTCGCAGCCGGTGTCATCCCTAACTCGCGAAAGTCGTGACCGAGCAGGTGGCGGCGTCAGCTGCCGACGGCCATGCGCTGGAACAAGGCGCTCGTGTGCAGCAACTCGTCATAGGTGCCGCTCGACGCGACGGTCCCGTGTTCCATCACGTAGATCACGTCACAATTTCTGACCGTGCTCAGCCGATGGGCGATCATGATGATCGTCATCTCGTCGCGTATCGTCTCGACCGCCTCCATGACGACCCGCTCGGTGATGTTGTCGAGCGCGCTGGTCGCTTCGTCGAGGATCAGCAGACTTGGACTGTGATAGAGCGCACGTGCGATGCCGATCCTCTGTCGTTGCCCGCCTGACAGACGAACACCCCTTTCACCCACGATGGTTTCATAGCCTTCAGGCAATTCCTCAATGACGAAATCGTGGAGCGCTGCCAGTTTGGCGGCACGTTCCACAGCATGGTTGTCGATTGCATCCTGCGGGACGCCGAAGGCGATGTTCTGACGAACGCTGTCATCTGTAAGGAAAATGCTTTGCGGAACATAGCCGATCGACCGTTGCCATGACCGCAGATTGTCACGTGAAAGCGGCGTCTCGTCGATCCGGATTTCGCCGCTGTCAGGCGACAGAAGTCCGAGAATAAGGTCGACAAGCGTCGTCTTGCCTGCGCCGGTTCCGCCAACGATGCCGACTGTCGTGCACTTTGGAATCCTGAGAGAGACGTTCCGAAGCGCGGTTCTTTCTGCCGCAGGATAGGAGAAGGCGACGTTCTCGAGCGTGATCGCTTGGTCTAGCCCTAGCCTCTTGTCCCCTCCGGTTGGTAAGTCGACGGCGGTCTTCGACGCCTTCATGAAGTCATCATAGATCTGTTCGAGCGAAGCCTGCCCAACGAGGATGGACGTGAAGGCTGCGTAGATCTTCTGCAGCGAGGGAAGCAGTCGAAGGGTCGCGAACGCAAAAATGCCGAGCTTGGGTATGATTGCCGCCAGATTGCCCTCGTTCCACAGAAGCAGGACCATCACCAGACCGATGAGAAAACCGAAGACGATGGCTTCGAGGGCGATCCTCGGAAGCTGTTGCAGCACACTGGCGTAGGCTCCGTGCCGTGCGGCCTTAAGCGCCGCACTCTCGAAGCGCCGGGAGTAGCCTCTTTCAAGGCCCATCAGCTTCACTTCCTTGAAGCCGCCCATCGCCTCCTGCGTCAGTCGGAATCGCGTCTGATTGTGTCTTACCAGTTCCTTGCCGATCCATTTCAGTCGCCGTCTTTGCCAGAAATAGATCCCCAGATATCCGCCACCGATAATCAACCCGGTGGCAATGCAGATCACCGGATCGACTGCGAGCAGGAAACCGATGATCGCCAGCGTGACCAAGGCCGCTGAAACAAGGTTGAGAGACGGTAAAAGGACCTTGCCGATGAAGTTGTTGACTTCACTCAGAACCCGTCGGCTGACATCTGAACTGCTGCGACCCAGGTACCATGTGTAGGGCTGGCGCAGATAGATCGACAGAAGCCGGCTGGACAGGGTGTACTGCCGCATGCTGCTGAATCTGGCGCTCGCATAGATCCCGGCCATCTTGATGGCCTGCGAACTCAGCACGACCAGGATGGCGAGGATGGCGAGCGCAACCTGGAAGGAGCTTACCGAGGAGAATCCAAAGGTCTCGTAGGCCCATGAGAGGCGCTCGCTCTCCTGAATTCGATCGGGATCGGAGAGAACGCCCAGCAGCAGAAACACCGCTCCAAGGCCTGCGAGTTCTGCGATAGCGACCAGAATGAGCAGGCCCATGAGGATGAGAAATCGCCTCTGCTCGGTCTTGTCGAGCAGATCGAATATGCGGTGGTAGACCTGGATCACTGGGTTAGTCCTTGTCGCGTCAAAGCCCGGCATCCCCCGATCGCATCCCTAAGGATGCATTTTTGTGCGGTCAATGAGAGTCATCTAAACGTCGCAGAAGACTTGGAGCATTCTAAGGCAAGAATGCAGCCAGAACTCAGGAGTTCCGAGAAACGACCCTTGCCTCGAATGCGCGGGCTGCAGGGCGGACGGCAGAAGGCAGAGGCCCCGACGTGCGGCAAAGCTCGGGGAAGAGGTCTCCGACCTCTGACTGGATGGCGCGGTCGGCGCAGGCCAGATGCCCCGCTGGATCAAGGCTTTCGGTCGGTGCCCCTTCGGCAAAGATGACGTGATGGGCGGGAAGCATCAGGTGAAGATAGGTGACGGAATCGCAGGGCGCACGGCGTACATGGCGGTCGTCGATCAGATGAACGGCAGCGACGAGGACTTCGGACGTTCCCAAGAACAATTCGGCCCGCCATCCGCAAAGCAGCATGCGGTGCTGCGGCGAAACAAGAAGCGCGCGCCGATTGCCGAAGGTGCCGGCCTCGATCCGGATCGGGGCCAACTGACCGCGTCCGCACACTGTCCTTCGCCCGATCCACAGAACGGGCTGCGGTCCTGCGTCCTGCGTCAAAACGAGGTCGCCGACCATCACTTCTTCGACGGGCCGATCACCATCCGGTGTGGCGATAAGCGTACCCGGAGTGAAACAGGGCGGTCCAAGCTCACCGCCCGCAGCATCGACGCCACCTTGTGAATTGACGAAGCTTGATGACACAAAATCGCCATCCCGAAGGACCTGACCATCGGTCGGCGTGAACACGCGCTGCCCATTCGCCAGGTAGAATGTGATCCCCGTGTACGTGACATTGCCGAGCCCGGGAACGTCGATCGTTACTGTATCTCCGGGCCAACTTGACACTACATCGGATCCGTTGACGGAGTCGTTGTCGAACCTGTCGATGTCACCATCGTCGTTCGCGTCCACCAGATCGAATATCGAGACCGAGACTGGTGTTCCGGACGGCGGCGGGTTCGCCGGATCGAACGTGAAGAACTGATCGGTATAGGTCGTCGGCATCTCGGTTGCCCATCTGGTTGCTGCCTGCCTTGCAGCCTTATCCTATACGACCTACCGAATCATTGCATCTGGCTGATTGACCGCGCCGCAATCGGTGGCGGTGCGTTGAGGCGCCGCCGCCACCGGTCCTGTCACTCTGCCGGAATGGCGGCTTTTTCCACCCCGATGGGATGGGCGAGCTTGTTCAGCATCTCGCGCGGGCACACCTGAAGGAAGTGTCTCCGCTCGATGTCCCAGTCCTGAAGAATTGCCTTGGCACGCTGACTGCCGGTTTCCTCGGCGTGACGCTCGACCAGATCTCGGAGCTGTCCCTCCCAGTGGTCTACCGTGACCGGACAGGTCACGATCGTCTCGAGGTTCATCATCGCTTCCGCGCTGCCTTCGGGGTCGTACAGATAGGCCATCCCGCCTGTCATCCCCGCCCCGAAGTTTGCGCCGATGCTTCCGAGTTGCGCACCGCGAAGCGTTCGCCTGCACGACCGGCTGCGAAAAGATATCCGTCTGTCGCGCCGTAAAGCACGGTGTTGCCGATGATCGTGTTCTGCGAGGCTTCAAGTCGTGACAGCATGGGTGGCCGCACCACGATCGTGCCGCCCGAGAGGCCCTTGCCGACATAATCGTTGGCGTCGCCCGCAACCTCGAGCTTCAGACCCGGCGCGGCAAAAGCGCCAAGAGATTGTCCGGCAGACCCCTGAAGTTTGACCGTCAGGTGATCCGGCTGAAGCTGGTTGCGCATTCCGAAACGGTTGACGATGTGGCTGGACGTGCGCGTGCCGATGGTACGCAAGGTGTTCTGCACCGCATACTGCAACTGCATCTTCTCGCCGTCGTTCAGAAATCGAGCGGCATCCTGCACGATCTGCGCATCGAGCGTGTCGGGCACGACGTTGCGCGGCTTTGTCCGGTCATAGACGATGTCCTTGGCGCCATCGACCGTGATCAGAAGCGGGTTCAGGTCCAGATCGTCCAGATGCGCCGATCCACGGCTGACCTGGGTCAGCAGGTCGGCCC
>CAZRNL010000199.1:0-1390 GCA_964601395.1 uncultured Silicimonas sp.
CGGCAGTTGGTGTCTGATCGTCATCATGGCGTCGCGGGGATTTGCCAATCACGGGGATGCAGGATAGCTGAAGGGCATTGTGCACAAGGAATGAGCATCTGACCATCGAAGTGGCAAATATCAGTCTGGCCAGCGCCGTCCTGCTGGCGCCCATGGCGGGGATCACCGATCTGCCGTTCCGGCGCCTTGTCCGTCGATTCGGCGCGGGCCTCGTCGTGTCCGAGATGGTGGCGAGCCAGGAAATGGTGCAGGCCAAGCCCGGCGTGCGCGAGCGCGCGGAACTGGGCTTCGGCGAAGCGGCCACGTCGGTGCAGATCGCCGGGCGCAATGCGCATTGGATGGCCGAGGCGGCGCGCATGGTCGAAGCCAACGGCGCAAGGATAATTGACATCAACATGGGCTGTCCCGCCAAGAAGGTGACAGGCGGTCTGTCCGGCTCGGCGCTGATGAAGACGCCGGACCATGCGCTTTCGTTGATTGAGGCGGTGGTAGGCGCAGTCCGTGTGCCGGTGACGCTGAAGATGCGGCTTGGCTGGGATGACGATTGCCTGAATGCTCCCGATATCGCGCGGCGGGCCGAGGCGGCCGGGGTGCGGATGATCACGATCCACGGCCGCACCCGGTGCCAGTTCTACAAGGGTCGCGCCGACTGGCGGGCGATCCGCGCCGTCAAGGAGGCGGTCAGCGTTCCCGTCATCGCGAACGGCGACATTCTGACGCCCGAGGACGCGAAAGCGGCGCTGGCGCAATTCGGCGCCGACGGCGTCATGGTCGGACGCGGCATTCAGGGGGCTCCCTGGCGGCTGGCCGAGATCGCGCATGCGCTGGGACATGGGCCGCGCCCGAAGATACCAGAGGGTGAGGCCTTGGCGCGGATGGTCGAGGATCACTATGACGCGGCGCTTTCGTTCTATGGCGATGACCTTGGTGCCCGGGTCATTCGCAAGCATCTTGGCTGGTACATGGATCGCGCAGGTACTCGGTCGGATCTGCGCTCCGTTGTCCTGACCGGGACGCCGCGCGAGGTTCGCGCGGCGCTGCCTCCGGCGCTGATCCAATCACAACGGCAGGCGGCATGAACGTTTTTCAGAAGAATCTCTGGCAGTCTCTGCCGATTCCGGCCTTTCTGCTTGATCCGGGCGATATCATTTCCGAGATCAACCCGGCGGCGGAAAGCTTTTTGAACGCGTCGGTGCGCTCGGTGCGAGGCTCGCCCGTGTTCGATACGCTTGCGATCGATGCGCCGCTGGACGACCAGTTCAAGCGGGTGCGCACTGACCAATCGTCTCTGTTCATGCACAATGTCGATGTGGGCACCGGCAATTCCGCGCCAGTCAACTGCAACATCCAGATGGCGCCCATGACAGGCATGCCGGGTTTCGTCCTGGTG
>CAZRNL010000199.1:1400-6166 GCA_964601395.1 uncultured Silicimonas sp.
TGGCCGACCGGCTGGGACGGTCGATGTCGGTCAAGACGGCGGCGCGGTCGGCCATCGGGATGGCCGAGATGCTGGCGCACGAGATCAAGAATCCGCTGGCAGGAATCACCGGGGCCGCACAGCTCTTGTCGATGAACCTGACCAGCGAGGACCGGGAACTGACCGATCTGATCGTGTCCGAAACGCGCCGGATCGTGAAGCTGCTGGAGCAGGTCGAGCAATTCGGAAACCTGCGCCCGCCGGAGCGCAAGGCCGTCAACGTCCATGATCTTCTGGACCGGGTACGCAAATCGGCGGTTGTGGGCTTTGCCGCGCATATGAAGATCGTCGAGCAATACGACCCTTCGTTGCCGGCAACGTTCGTCGACGCCGACCAGATGGTTCAGGTTTTCATGAACCTTCTCAAGAACGCCGCCGAGGCGACCAAGGGCGCTCCGGGCCAGATCACGATCCACACGTTCTACGACATGGCGCTACGCTTGCGGCGGAAAGACGGGACAGGCGCGCTTCCGCTTCAGGTCGAGATCATCGACGACGGCCCCGGGCTGCCGCCCGAGATTGCCGCGCAGGCGTTCGAGCCTTTTGTGTCGGGACGCGAGAACGGCACAGGGCTTGGACTGGCGCTGGTCTCGAAGATCGTCTCGGACCACGACGGCTGGGTGAGCGTCGACAGCGTTCCCGGTCGCACCGTATTTCGCATTTCGCTACCTGTCGCGCCCCGGGACACCGGGTCGGACGAGGAAGCCTGAGGGAGGACTGAGTCATGGACGGCACCATTCTGGTGGCAGACGACGACCGCACGATCCGCACCGTGCTGACGCAGGCGCTGACGCGCGCCGGATGCAAGGTGCACGCCACGTCGTCGCTGGTGACGCTGATGCGCTGGGTCGAGGAGGGTAAAGGCGACCTGGTAATCTCGGACGTGATGATGCCGGACGGAAACGGGTTGGAGCAATTGCCGAAGATCACCGCCATGCGCCCCGGTCTGCCGGTGATCGTGATCTCGGCTCAGAATACCATTATGACGGCGATCCAGGCCACCGAAGCCGAGGCTTACGACTACCTGCCGAAGCCCTTCGATTTGCCCGATCTGATGAAACGCGCGAACCGCGCTCTCGAAATCAAACGTCGGGCGCCGCAGCCGAAGACCGAGAGAACCGCAGCGGCGGAATCGGGCGACGACCTGCCGCTGGTGGGACGTACCCCGGCGATGCAGGCGCTTTACCGGTTGGTCGCACGGGTCATGAACGCCGAACTGCCTGTGCTGATCACGGGCGAGTCCGGCACAGGGAAGTCTCTGATCGCGCGCGCCATTCACGACCTGAGCGACCGGCGCACCCTGCCGTTCATCGTGGCGACGTCTTCCGACCTTGCCACGATGGATGGCCCAGCGACGCTGATCAGCCGTGCGCGAAACGGAACGCTGCTGTTCGACGAGGTTGCGGACCTCTCGGAAGAGGCGCAGGGGCGGATCGTAAGGATGCTGGACAGTTTCGGCGATAGCGGCCCGCGCGTCATGGCGACAAGCCAGACCGATCTTGCGGCCCGGATCGAAGCGGGGACGTTCCGTCAGGATCTGTACTACCGTCTGGGCGGCGTATCGCTTGCGGTGCCGAGCCTGCGCGAGCGGGTCGAGGATATCCAGCTTCTTACCGATCATTTTCTGAGCCGCGCCGAACGGGACGGGCTGCCGGTCCGGCGCTTCGACAAGGAAGCCATGGACCTGATCCGGGCCTATTCGTGGCCCGGCAACGTGCGGCAGCTTGAAAACACCGTCCGGCGACTCGCCCTGACCGGTGGAGAAGAGCGCATCGGCCGTTCGGAAGTCGAAATGGTTCTGGGCAACCAGCCCGCTATGGAGCCTCTGACCGGCGGTGGTGGCAGCGATAAGCTGTCCGCATCGATCACCAAGCATGTGCGGCGCTATTTCGACCTGCACGGCGGTCAGCTTCCGCCGCCCGGACTGTATCAACGCATCCTGCGCGAGGTCGAGATGCCTTTGATTGAAATAGCTTTGGACGCTACCGGCGGTAATCAGGCCAAGTGCGCGGATCTTCTGGGCATCAACCGGAACACGCTGAGAAAGAAAATCACCGACCTCGATATCCGCGTGACACGGCGCCGCAAATTGATGTAAAAGCGCAACAGAGAGTGGCGCATCCGCGACTGTGGATAAAATGCCACCATAGATTGGGCGGTCGCCGTGACTGACGGCACATCATTTGGAGGAGCTCGGGTGGCGGGGCGCGCACGAGCACTGAGCTGGAACAAACTCAACCGTATCAGGCGGTTGCGGCGCTTTCAGAACGCCGCAACCCTGGGGTTGGTGATCCTCGGTCCGGCATTGGCCCTGGCGACCTTCACGGTGCTCGGCCCGATCGACCGTTCTACCACGACCTTTTCGTTACGCCTCGTTCTGCTCGCCGACCTTGTCTACGTTCTGGTCGTGGCGGCTCTTGTCCTGGCGCGGATCGCCTCGATGATCGCCGCGCGGCGGGCGAAGTCGGCAGGTTCCCGCCTGCACCTGCGACTGACCGGGGTGTTTGCCCTGATCGCACTCATTCCTACCGTGACCGTCGCCATCTTCGCTGGCCTGACATTGAACGTGGGCCTCGAGGGTTGGTTCTCGGACAGGGTTCGGGGCGTGGTGGGCGCATCACTTTCCGCAGCGGAAGCTTATCAGGAAGACCAGCGCACCGACCTGACCGAAGACGCCGAGGCTCTGGCGGAGTATCTCGACTCCGCGCGCCAGCGTTCAGTCTTCGTGTCCGATGGCGAGCTTCGGCAATTGTTGAGCCAGGGTCAGGCCCTGGTCCAGCGGGGGCTGCGCGAGGCCTTCGTCATCGACGGCACCGGGCAGATAAGAGCGCGGGGTGAACGGTCGTACCTCTTCGATTTCGAGGATCCCGGCGCCGATGCGCTGTCTCGGGCGGGCGGTGGCGAAACGGTCGTAATCGAAGACCTCGAGAACGACGAATTCCGGTCCCTTATCCGCCTGACCGCTTTTCCGGACCGATTCCTTTATGTCAGCAGAACCGTCGACGGGCGCCTCATTGGCCTTCTGGACGAAGCGACCGAAACGGCGACGCTCTACACCCAGCTCGAGGCCGAACGCGGACGGATCGTCTTCGAGTTCGGACTACTTTATCTCGGATTTGCGGTCATTCTCATCCTGGCGGCCATCTGGCTCGGGCTCTGGTTCGCCGAGCGTCTGTCGCGTCCGGTCGGCAGGCTCGCTGGCGCGGCGCAACGCGTGGGCGCGGGAGATTTGGACGTTCAGGTCCAGGAGGAATCCGGTGATGACGAAATCGCGATGCTGGGGCGGCTGTTCAACCAGATGACGCGGCAACTGAAGGGGCAACGCGAGGCGCTTCTGTCGACCAACCATCAGATCGAGCGGCGTCGCCGGTTGTTCGACAGCGTGCTTTCGTCGGTCACCGCAGGTGTTCTGGGTCTGGATGCCGAGGGACGGATCAGTTTCGTGAACCGTTCGGCCGAGCGTCTTCTGAACATGAACGAAAGCAGCAATCTAGCAGTGCCGCTGAAGGTCGCGATACCCGAGTTCGGGTTGCTTCTTGAACGCCTGCGAGAGACCGGAAAGGAAGTCGAGCAGGAAGAGATCCGCGTTTCACGGGGAGGGAACTCCGAGATTCTGCTGGTTCGGATCGCGACGCGTCGCAGCGCCGAAGGCGAGGCGGAGGGCTTCGTGATCGCTTTCGACGACGTGACCGATCTGGTCACCGCGCAGCGGCTAGCGGCTTGGGGCGATGTGGCGCGCAGGATTGCGCACGAGATCAAGAACCCGTTGACGCCGATCCAGCTTTCCGCCGGACGCATCAAACGCAAGTTCCGCCCGATGGTGGGGGAGGAAGCCGAGGCGCTGGACCGCATGACCGACGTGATCGTGCGTCAGACCGAGGATCTGCGTCGTATCGTTGACGAATTCTCGAAATTCGCGCGGATGCCGGAGCCGGAGCGCACCCGTCAGGATCTGGTTCAGATCGTGCGCGACGCGGTGACACTGCAAGAGGCGGCAGCGGAATCGACGCTGAAACTTGACGCGCATCTGCCCGAAGCTCCGGTGCAGGCCGTCGTCGACCAGACAATGATCGGGCAGGCGCTGACCAACCTGATCAAGAATGCCGGCGAAGCGATCGAGAGTCTTTACGAGAAGAACGCGGCGCCAGGCGGCCATGAGCCACATGTTCTGGTCGAGATGTCCCAGGAAGGCGATCTCGCGAAGATCACTATCTCGGACAACGGCATCGGTCTGCCCGAAGACCGTTCGCGTCTGTTCGAGCCCTATGTCACCACGCGCGAGAAAGGCACGGGTCTGGGTCTGGCCATCGTCAAGAAGATCATCGAGGAGCACGGCGGTCGGCTTGTCTTGACCGATGCGGCTCCGCTGGATGGTTCCGGGCAGATTGGCGCCCGAGCTGAAATCACTCTGCCCACTGTGGCAGTGAACGAAGAACTGCGCGGCCTCCGGGTCGCGGAATAACGAGAAAAGGAGAGGTTTCATGGGCGATATACTGATTGTCGACGACGAACGGGACATCCGAGAACTGATATCGGACATCCTAAAGGATGAAGGCTTCACAACACGGCTGGCGGGTACCTCGGATGACGCGATGGCCGAATTGAACAACGAACCTCCGGCGCTGATGATCCTGGACATCTGGCTGAAGGATTCGAACATGGACGGGATCGATATCCTGAAGTCCGTGAAACGGGACAATCCGGACGTCCCGGTGATCATCATTTCG
>CAZRNL010000200.1:0-6080 GCA_964601395.1 uncultured Silicimonas sp.
GAACTCGGTCGAGGCGCCCGAGAAGAGCTTGGCCTTCGACGCCACCTGCGCGTGCACCTCAAGTCCGATGACCAGTTCCCAGTCGCCGGTGGCGCCGGCGATGACTTTCGGTTTCGGGGTCTCATAGGTCAGATCGAGCATGTCTCACTCCGTCGCGAACCGGATGGGTTTTAGGCGAGAGGGTGCGGCGCGGCAAGCCGGAACCCGACACCGGTGTCGCCCGTTGCTCCCGCAAGAAACCGAAATTTCAAAGGAGCAGACACATGCCAAAGATCACCGAAGCGAAAATCGCCATACTCGCCACCAACGGTTTCGAGCAATCCGAACTGGAAGTTCCCCTGCGCAAGCTGCGCGACGCCGGTGCCACGGTGCATGTGGTCACTCCGGATGGAGAAGACATCAGGGGCTGGGACGAGAAGGACTGGGGCCGCAGCGTCGAGGCGGACAAGCCCCTGTCCCGTGCGCTGGTGGCGGAATACGACGCGGTGGTGCTGCCCGGCGGGCAGATCAACCCCGACCTGCTGCGGGTCGACGAGAACGCGGTCAAGTTCGTTCGCGACTTCGTGGACAGCGGCAAGGTCGTCGCGGCCGTGTGCCACGCGCCCTGGCTTCTGATCGAGGCCGAGGCGGTGAAGGGGCGCGAGATGACCTCTTATCACTCGATCAAGACAGACATGATCAACGCAGGCGCCAAATGGACAGACGCGGCGGTCGTGGCCGACCAGGGGATCGTGACCAGCCGGAATCCCGGTGATCTCGACGCCTTCGTGGCCAAGATCATCGAGGAGATCGAGGAAGGACTGCACAGCCGCGAAGCGGCGTGAATCCGCCAATCGGACGTGGCCGGAAAATCCTCAAGGCTTGGCCTTGGGGGTTTTTCGTGCTTTCTGCCCCGAGGGGTGTCCATACGGATTGAATTTTATCATGCGTTTCCCGGTCGTTTCCCTTGCCTTGATGGCGACGCTTTCCCTTGTTTCCGCCTGCGGCACGACGCCGGAACCCGAAAAACTGGCGATGCCTTACGTGTCTTCGTCTCTTTGGGGACAGCGCGCCGAAGCGGCGCAGTGGACCGCCAGCGCGATGTCGGCGCTGGATGGACATGGTGCAGCACTGGTCCACACGGTGCCGCAGGACATCGACGTCTATTGCCCTGCCTACCGCCAGGCGGACGAGATCGACCGGAAAGAGTTCTGGGTGACGTTCCTGTCGGCGCTGGCCAAGCATGAAAGCACCTGGCGGCCAGATGCGGCCGGGGGCGGAGGCGCCTGGCTGGGGCTTTTGCAGATTTCGCCGCAAACGGCGCGGGGCTATGGCTGCAACGCCAGGGATTCCGGGGCGCTGAAGGACGGATCCGCCAACCTCTCCTGTGCGATCCGCATCATGTCGGTGACCGTTCCCCGCGATGGAGTGATCTCGGCGGGCATGAACGGTGTCGCTGCCGATTGGGGACCGTTTCATACGGCATCGAAGCGGGCCGATATCCAGGCCGTGACCCGCAGCACACCCGTGTGCCAGGGCTGAGACCGGCGCGGCTTGTCCTGCTGCTGGCGCTGCTGCTGCAGGCGCCGGCGGTAGCGGGGCTGGAGGCGGTGACGCCTTCGGAGCCTTTGCCGGTCGTCGAGGAAGACCCTGTCCGCAACCCCGATCAGCCTCGTCCTGCTCCGCGTGACAATGACCTGCCGCGCGCGCGGTGGGAGCACAGGGAGATGGGTCCGCTCTGGACCCGCGTCGCGCTGGCCGCGATCCAGAGCCACGGGCAGCCGCTTCTTGACACAGTGCCGAGGGACATCGCGGACTGGTGCCCGGCCTATCCCGACAACCGGGCGGATGACCGAGCGGCGTTCTGGACGGGGTTGCTGTCGGCCCTGTCGCGCTATGAGAGCACCTGGAACCCCGGTGCGGTGGGCGGCGGGGGGCGGTGGTTCGGCCTGTTGCAGATCTATCCGCCCACTGCCGCGTTCCGGGCGTGCCGGGTGCAGACCGGCGAGGCGCTGAAGCACGGCCCGTCCAACCTGAGTTGCGCGGTGCGGATCATGGCCGTGACGGTCCCCCGCGACAATGCCATCGCGGTCGAGGACGGGCGCTGGAAAGGCGTGGCGGCCGACTGGGGTCCGATCCGCACCGAGTGGATGCGCAAGGACATGCAACGCTATCTGAAGAAGCAGACCTATTGCCGTCCACTGGCCGAGGTGCGCCCCAGGCCGCGGCCCTGAGACGGACTCAGGCGGCCTGGGTCATTCGGTGGGTCTCATCGTCCTCGTCGTCGTAAAGCACGTCGGGTGCGGCTTCCTCCACCTCGGACACCAGAGCCTGGATCTCGGACACCGACATCGGCCAGAGACGTGGATAGATCACGGTCAGGTTCTGGCGGATCAAGACGATGAGAGTTTCGCGCAGCACCTGCGCCGTGGCGGCGTCGGCATCCTCGATTTCGGCCAGAAGCGCTGCGGCGGCCTGGTTGACCTCGGATTGCGTCGCGTTGTTGGAGGCCAGATCCAGAAGAGCTGCGGCATAGAGTTCGTGGTCGAGCAATTCGCGGGCGGCTTCATACTCGGTCAGGAGCGGCATGAAGAACAGGGCGTAGCCGCCGAACCCCAGCGATTGCTCGGTGCGGGCGAGAGCGATGTCTGCCTCGTGCAGGATGTCGTCGCCGGTCAGGGCGTCGCGCGCCACCATGGCGCGGATGTGGGTGTCGTAGATGCCGGAGTTCGAGGGATCGAGATCGATCCAGTCCTCGAAAAGCTCTTTCAGCCGTGCAGTCCCACCGGGTGACCCCAACGCCTGCAGATAATGCGCTTCGGCGAGAAGCGGCGAAATATGCGCGCGGGCATCGAACGCGGAGAGGATCCGGCCGGCGGCAATGTAGTGCTGCGCCATGCGGCGCCAGACGGCCTTGCGCTGATCCTCGGGCCAGAAGTCGGGGCTGCACGCTTCTCCGACGGCGATGTGAGCGCGGGCGGCCAGAAGGGCGAGGATGTGATTGTCGGGCGCCTGGCTGTGAGAATCGATGAAATGGCCCACTTCGACCATCGCTTCATCGAGATCGTCCAGTGTCCGGCGTGGTGCCTCGTCGAGCAGTCCCTGAAGTCCTGACAGGCAGGTCATGACGGCCACGTCGTGATAACGACGGCCTCCGGGCGTCGCGCCGAGGATTTGTTCCCAGTTCGCGATTTCATCCGCGATTTCAGTCCATTCCTCGGCGATCACAAGGTTCGCCACGTGCTGGGAAATGGCGACCATCTCAAGCAGATCGGGATCCTTGCTCTGAACCGGAAGCCGTGCATTGCGTTCCGGCATCTTCGGCACGATGCCCTCGGTGATCGGACTGGACTTGCGGTGCCGAAGTCTGCTGCTGAAATAGGCCAAGACCAGCGTGAGCACAAAGGCCACGAGCGTCGAGCCGTTCAGAAGCGTATCGAAATCAGGCAATTGAGGCCCTCTGGCAGTCTCCGGATGCCAGCGGACATTCTGCGCGCAATTCGTCAGTATTGTGGCGAACTCGGGATTTTTCGGGGAAGCGAAGGGTTCGAGAAGGCTCAGGGGCGCTTCAAGTCCTGCCTTTGGATCAACAGGTTAGCGGGCCCAGCTTGGCAGCCGCGTGTTCTGCGCCAGCGACACTGTCGGAGCGTGTTGGCCGCCAAGCGCCAGCGTCGCCCGCTTGAGCACCTCGATTGCGTCCTCCGACTTCTGCGGCAGGGCGGCGGCGGATATCGGTTCCCCCACCGTCAGGCGGTAGGGTTGCCGGTCCTTGTTCAGCGTCTCATAGAAAAGCGTGATGTCTCGCAACGTGGGGTGGATCATGTCGAAAAGGTAGAACAGGGCCGAGTTCCGGGCGCGGATGTGCAACGGAATGATCGGCAGATTGAATTTTCGCGCAATCATCGCCGCCGAGGCCATCCATGGCCGCTCGTGCAGTTTCAGGCCGCGCCGCTTGGCCAGCCGTCCCGACGGGAAGATCACGCCCAGCCTTCCGGCCTCGATCGCCATTCGGGTGTATTCCATCGTTTCGCGGGTCCTGGCGCGGGTCCGCTTGTCGGCGCGCCATTCGACCGGAGCGATCAGGGTTTCGAATTGCGGCAGGATACGAAGGATGTCCGAATTGGCGTAGATGAACATGTCCGGGCGCAACGGATACAGGGCGTGATGGAGCATGATCCCGTCGGCTATGCCCGTCGGGTGGTTCGCCACGATCAGCGCCGGGCCGTGACGCGGAATGTTGTGCAGGCCGGTGATCTTCATGTCGCGCGCAAGAAGACCGGCGATGTGGTGCATGATGTGGTCGGTCGGCCAATCCTGGTACAGGTTCCCGAGCGCCAGGGTCCGCCGGTACCCGAGCAGCGACATCAGACCGGTCCGCGCCAGCGAAGCATGGGGCGCATCGCCGAAAAGCCACGGGGCCCTTTCGGCGATCAGGGGATCAAGGCGTTCTTTCATGGCCGGATACCAAGCAGACTGAGGCAACAATTCGATGACATCAGTTTATCATCCCCCACGAGTTGCGGAACGGGTCGGGGATGCTGTTGGCGACAATCAGCCCACTCGACGGAAGTTCGGCGTCTAAGACCTTGTTTAGGTGGAACGCGGCAACCGATGTCCGGTTCCGGCTCAGCCCGATTGAGCAGGCTTACCCGGCAAGCATTCGCTCGACCATCTCGGTCATGTCGGGGCTGAGGCCCCTGGTGGCGCGAATCGACTGCAGCGCATCGCGCATCATCCCCTGCCGGTCGGCATCATAGCGCGCGAGCGTCTCGAACAAAGTCGCCATGCGTGCGGCGGTCTGTGGATTGATCGGGTCGAGCCGGGTCAGCCATTGCGCCACCAGCATGTAGCCTGCGCCGGACGGGTCGTGAAACCCGGCGGGGTTCTGACCGAGAGCGCCGATCACGGCGCGGAACCGGTTAGGGGTCTTCCAGTGGAAGTCAGGGTGGCGGGTAAGCGCATTGGTCAAAGCCACGGCCTTGCCGGGTGCGGCGCGACCGATCTGTACGGCAAACCACTTGTCCACGACATTCGCGTCATTTTTCCAGCGATCATAGAATTTTGCGGCCTGTTCCTCAGCTTTCTCGATGCTCAACAGTATGCCGAGAGAGCCGATGCTTTCGGTCATGTTGTCAGCGGTTGCGAACAACTCGGCTGCGCGGTCCGGCCCTTCGATGCGCGCCAGATAGCCAAGCGCCGTCAGGCGCAACGCCCGTCGTCCCGCCGAGGCCGCATCCGGTGAATAGGGACCGGGAGTGGTCATGGCGGCGAACAGCCCCCGAAGCGGTGCGGCAAGATAGGTCGCAATCGCTGTCCGCAGAGCCTCGCCAGCGGCATGAATTGCCAGTGGGTCGGGGGTGCGGTGCGCATCGAACAGCGTCTGCGCCATATCGTCTTCCGAGGGCATCCCGAGGGCGAACGCGCGGAAGGCCGGATCGAGACTGTCGTCGCTGACCATCGCCCCGAGGGCGTCCAGGAAGGCATGCTCGGGGGCTTTCCCGTCCAGAAGCGACAGAAGCTGCTCCTTGGCCAGCTGTCGCCCGGCTTCCCAACGGTTGAAGGGGTCCGAATCGTGGGCCAAGAGGTGCAGCCGCTCGGCACTGGTCGTCTGCCGTTCGAGGATCACGGGAGCCGAGAAGCCTCGCAGGATCGAGGGCACGGGGCTTGCTCCCAGATCGGTGAAGGCGAAGCTCTGCCGGGTCCCGGTCAGTTCCAGCACGCGCTCGGGGATGGCCTCGTCGCCATTTGGCGAGATCAGGCCGAGGCGGATCGGGATGACTTGCGGCGCCTTGCTGTCCTGGCCGGGCGTGGCGAGAGTTTTCTGTTCGATATGAAGGGTATAGGTGCCATTCCTGAAGTCGTCCGTTATCGTGAGCCGAGGCGTGCCGGCCTGCGAATACCAGCGACTGAATTGGGTCAGATCGCGGCCGGTAGCGTCCTCGAAGACCTTGAGCCAGTCCTCGATCGTGCAGGCCTGTCCGTCATGGCGGTCGAAGTAGAGATCGAGCGCCCCGGCATATGCCTCGTCACCAACAAGTGTCTTCAACATGCCGATCACCTCGGCGCCTTTCTCGTAGACCGTCGCGGTGTAGAAGTTGTTG
>CAZRNL010000201.1:0-6012 GCA_964601395.1 uncultured Silicimonas sp.
GTGACCGACGCCCGCGGCGGCCTGCCGCTGCTGGCGCCGATGTCGGAAGTCGCCGGCAGGCTGGCGCCGCAGGTAGGTGCCTGGACGTTGCAAAAGGCGAACGGAGGGCGCGGTGTGCTTATGGGCGGTGTTCCGGGGGTCGGGCCTGCCAAGGTCGTCGTGCTCGGTGGCGGTGTCGTAGGAACACATGCGGCGCGAGTGGCTGCCGGCATGGGCGCGGACGTGACCGTGCTTGACCGCTCGCTTGCACGGTTACGCTATCTGGATGACGTGTTCAGCCGGGATTTCAGGAACCGCTATTCGAGCGCGGCTGCGACCGCCGAACTGGTTGCCGACGCCGATATGGTGATCGGTGCGGTGCTGATCCCCGGTGCAGAAGCTCCCAAACTGATCTCGCGCGCGCAACTCGGCACGATGAAACCCGGCGCAGTGCTTGTCGACGTCGCCATCGACCAGGGTGGGTGCTTCGAGACCTCGAGGGCCACCACGCATCAGGATCCGATCTACGAGGTGGACGGGATCATGCACTACTGCGTGGCGAACATGCCGGGCGCCGTGGCGCGCACCTCGACCATTGCACTGACGAACGCGACGATGCCCTACATGCTGGCGCTGGCGGACAAGGGGTGGCGTCAGGCGTGCATTGACGATCCGCACCTGATGCAGGGCCTGAACGTCCACGCCGGACGCCTGACCTACTACGCGGTCGGCAAAGCTCTCGGGATCGACGTTACCGCGCCACAAGTGATCCTGAGGGCGGCCTAATCCGGTCTCCACTTGATCGAACATCCCATCGAGGCGGTCTGGTCGCGGGGGCCTTGCCCGGTCTTCGCGACCTTCGACATCGCCTCGTAGAGATCTCGGCGCAGATCAGCAGGGCCCGTACTTGACCGGGACGCGTCCAGACGGCCGCGGTATTGCAACTTCAGACTGCCGTTGAAGCCGAAGAAGTCAGGCGTACAGGCCGCGTCGTAGGCCCGTGCAACAGACTGATCTTCGTCGTGCAGATAGGGAAAGGGAAAGCCCTTATCTTCTGCCATCTTCTTCATGTTGTCGAAGCTGTCGGCAGGATGCGTCGATGCGTCATTCGAACAGATCGCCGCGAATCCGATTCCCTGCGTTTCCAAGTCGCGCGCGTCCCTGACGAAGCGGTCGATCACCGCCAGGACGTATGGACAATGGTTGCAGATGAAGGCGAGCACCACTCCGTTCGGGCCTTTCAGATCGCCTAGCGCATAGGACCTTCCATCCGTGGCGGGAAGCCTGAAGTCAGGCGCTGGCCAGTCGAAGTCGCAAACTTTCGGTGTTGCCGCCATCGTGCTCTCCTTTGCTCGCCGCAGCATAGCACGCAGCACGGAACAAGCAAAAAGGGGCCCGCCGGCTGACGAGCCCCTCTTTAAAGATAGCCTCGGGATCAGCGCGCTTTAAGTGCGTCCCTGATATCCATGAGCAGGTCTTTTTCGGACGGGCCGGTTTCGACCTCCGGAGCAACGTCCTGATCACGCTCGGCCATCGCACGCATCCGGTTCACGCCCTTCACGAGAAGGAACACGACCCACGCAATGATGAAGAACTTGATCACTGCGTTGATGAAGTTGCCATACATGAACTGAGCGTCACCAAGGCCGACGCTCAACAACGAGAAGTCGATGCCGCCGATAATCAAGCCGAGCAGCGGATTGATAAGGTCGTCTACCATCGACGTGACGATCGCGGTGAAGGCCGCGCCCAGAATGATGCCCACGGCCATGTCCATGACGTTGCCCTTGGCAATAAAGTCCTTGAATTCCTGAATCATAATGTCCCCACTCCTCAGTTAGGTTCCCTTCTCCGAAGGCTACCCCCTTCGCTTTAAGTGCACAGGCGATAGCACGAAATCGCACAGAGTCACGGGTTTTTTAGCGGGGAAATCAGCTTAGTTCGTCTCTTAAATCAAATTCCATGATTTTTTGCAGATGGACGCACACATGACAGACCTGAGCCGTTTTCCGATAACCTCGCGCTGGACACCCGACAGGCCGGACGCAATTCAGTTGTACAGCTTCCCCACGCCAAACGGGGTCAAGGTATCGATCGCGCTGGAAGAACTTGGGCTGGCGTACGACGCACACAAGGTAGCCCTGTCGGACAGCGATGTGAAAAGTCCCGAGTTCCTGTCGCTGAACCCGAACAACAAGATCCCTGCAATAATTGATCCCAACGGGCCGGGTGGACACGCAGTCGAACTGTTCGAGTCCGGAGCGATCCTGATCTATCTGGCCGAAAAGACCGGCAAGCTCATGCCCGAGGGTCCGGCGAAGTACGATGTTCTCAAGTGGCTGATGTTCCAGATGGGCGGCATCGGCCCGATGTTCGGACAAGTGGGCTTCTTCGTGAAGTTCGCCGGCGCTCAGATCGAAGATCCGCGACCGCGCGACCGCTACGTTGCCGAAGCGAAACGCCTGCTGGCGGTTCTTGAATCGGCATTGGACGGGAAGACGTGGATCGCCGGCGAGTACTCGATTGCCGATATTGCCATCGCGCCCTGGCTGCGCGCACTGGACTTCTACGGCGCGAGGGAGCTTGTCGGATGGAACGAGCTCAGGCGTGTCCCAACCTATCTCGAGCGTTTCCTCGATCGCCCCGCCGTACAGCGTGGTCTGAGCGTCCCTGACCGCGACCAGACCGGGGTCGTTTCGCGGTCGTAGAACATTTCTCATCCGATTTGACCGTCGGAACCTGCCGGAGGTTATGAATGCCAACCCGCGGCTGTCGCTTCGATGCGAGTGCCGCGGCAAGGACCGGTTGACCAAACGGCCTCTGGACTTGCCCGTGCAACCGGCGTTTCAGCCGCGCAGCACGCCTCCGGTGGCCCTTGAGACCTTCTCGACGATCGCCTTGCCGACGCGGTCTATCTCTTCGTCCGTCAGCGTCTTTTCGGCAGGCTGCATCCGAACCGTTATTGCGAGAGACTTCTTGCCCTCGCCCAGGGAACCGCCGAGGAACTCGTCGAACACCCGGACGTCCTCGATCAGCACCTTGTCGGCACCCTGCGCGGCATTCACCACGTTGATCGCTTCGACATCCGCGTCGAGAACAAAGGCAAAGTCGCGCTCGACCGCCTGAAGGTCGCTGATCTTCAGGGCTCCGCGCGAGGCACTGGAGTTCTTGGCCTCGGGGATCGCGGCCAGATGGATGCTGAAACCCAAGGCCGGACCCTTCACGTCCAGCGCGCGCAGGACCTTGGGGTGCAGTTCGCCGAAGGCGGCCAGCACGATCTTGGGACCGAGCGTGATCCGCGAGGACCGGCCGGGATGCCACCAGCCCTTTGCACCGCGCGGGAACTGGACGCGGGCGGGCGCGCCCAGCGCCGAGAGGACTGCCTCGGCGTCGGCGCGGGCGTCGAACACATCGACCGGACGGCGGGTGCCGTGCGGGTCCTTGGGGCCGGTCGCGCCAAAGCGGATGCCCGTCAGCAGCAATTCCTGCTCCTCCGGCTCACCGCCGTGCCAGACTGCGCCGACCTCGAAGAGTGCCAGATCGGCAAAGCCGCGCGCCTGGTTGCGGGCGGCCGCCTGCAACAGGCCCGGCAGCAGCGACGGCCGCATGTGGGTCATCTCGGAGGAGATCGGATTTGCGACCCTGCGAGCCTCGTCGCCACCGCCGAACAAGGCCGCCGAGGCCTGATCGACAAAGCTGTAGGTCACGCATTCGTTGTAGCCCAGCGCTGCCGTCACGCGCCGCGCGGTCTGTTCGCGCCGTTGCAGCGGGGTCAGGATCGGCTTCGGCACGCCCGTGGTCATGCGCGGCATCGGCTTCGGCTCGAGGTTCGTCAGCGACGCGATGCGCGCGACTTCCTCGATCAGGTCGGCTTCGCCACGGATGTCGGGCCGCCAGGATGGAGGCGTCGCCATGTCTCCGTCGAGCGTGAAGCCCAGACGTGTCAGCGTCGCGCGCTGCTCGTCCGCCGGAATGTCCATGCCGACCAGCGACGAACAGCGGGCGGTGTCGAGCCGGTAAGCGCGGTCCGCTGCGGGGACGGCACCCGCCGTAACCACGTCGGAGGCCTCGCCGCCGCAGAGGTCGATCACCATCTGCGTGGCGAGTTCCAGTCCGGGCAGCGTGAACTCCGGGTCGACGCCGCGCTCGAAGCGGTATTTGGCGTCCGAGTTGATCTTCAGCGCGCGCGCCGCGTGGGCGATGGTGACGGGGTCCCAATAGGCGGACTCGAGGAAGACATTGACCGTCTCGGGGGTCACGCCCGACTCCTCGCCGCCCATGATCCCGGCCAGGCTTTCCGGCGCGCGGTCGTCCGAGATCAGCATCATGCCCGGTGTGGCCGTGTAGGTGCGCTCGTCGAGCGCCAGCAACTCCTCGCCGCCCTTCGCGCGATGAACGCGCAGGTCGCCCTGTACCTTGTCGGCGTCGAAGACGTGCAAGGGGCGGTTGCGGTCGTAGGTGAAGAAGTTGGTGATGTCGACCAGCGCCGAGATCGGGCGCAGGCCGATGGCTTTCAGCCGCTTCTGGAGCCATGCGGGGCTGGGACCGTTGGTGACGCCCCGGATCACGCGGCCCGCGAAGAAGGGCGCGCCGTCGAGCGTGTCGTCGTCGATGGTCACGCCGATGGGGCTGGGGAAGCTGCCCGTGACCGGAGTGATGGGGCGCTCGATTTTCGTGCCGAGACCGCGTGCGGCAAGGTCGCGGGCGATGCCTTCGACGCCCAGCGCGTCGGGGCGGTTCGGCGTGATGGCGATCTCGATCACCGGGTCCACCGCCTCGGGCCGGTTCTTCGCGAGCCAGTCGACGAAACGCTCGCCGACCTCGCCCGAGGGCAGCTCGATGATGCCGTCGTGCTCGTCGGAGAGTTCAAGCTCGCGCTCCGAGGCCATCATGCCGTGGCTCTCGACGCCCCGGATCTTGCCGACGGAGAGGGTCACGTCGATGCCGGGGACGTAGTCGCCGGGCTTGCAGACGACGACGGTGATCCCTTCCCGGGCGTTCGGCGCACCGCAGATGATCTGCTTCACGCCCTCGTCGGTCTCGACCATGCAGACCCGCAGCCGGTCGGCGTCGGGGTGCTGCTCGGCCTTGACGACCTTTCCGAGGGTGAAGGTTTTCAGCCGGTCGGCGGGATTCTCGACGCCTTCGACCTCGAGGCCGAGGTCGGTCAGCGTCTCGGCGATCTCGGAGACGGTCGCGGAGGTGTCGAGGTTCTCGCGGAGCCAGGAGAGGGTGAATTTCATGAGCCTACCGCCCTATGAGATGATTGATTATCAGCGCTGCAATGACACTAGTCCCGATGGTTGGAACATTGCTTATGACGTTTCCTACCCATCGGCCCAAGATCGTCGTGTCGTAATTCTCAATAAATCTCCAACCTTTGATCGTTAGCCTCAGCTCCCAACTTTCTAGGGAAAGATGTCCGAGTGCCAACTCAAGATGGTCGCCATCGTCGGCTTCGATGAGACCGTCTCTGGCAGCAGCAGAGAGAAAGAAGTGAAACTCCCTGGCATCGAACTGGGGAGGAGGAGCCAAACTCCAACGCATCGCGTTTGATTTCCATGGAACATTACGCAAGTCTTCGACCGCGGATTGATACTCAAACGCATCCGGAGAAGTCTCCGCCACAATCGATAGACACTGTGCAAGCCGGCGAGAGGTAATGCGATACACCATTATCGAGTTCACAACCCCCCATGCAGCGTCGGTACCTGCAACGCGCTGAACCCATAGTGCCGCAACCACCGCAAATCCGAGTCGAAGAACGCCCGCAGATCCGGGATGCCGTATTTCAGCATCGCCATCCGGTCGATGCCCATCCCGAAGGCAAAGCCCTGCCAGACAGCCGGATCGATACCGCCCGCCTCCAGCACCTTCGGGTGGACCATGCCGGACCCCAGAACTTCCAGCCAGCCGTCGCCCTCGCCGACCTTGACCGTGCCGCCTTCCCAGGAGCACTGGATGTCGACCTCGGCCGAAGGTTCGGTGAAGGGGAAGTGCGAGGCGCGGAAGCGGGTTTTTACGGAGGTGCCG
>CAZRNL010000202.1:0-6009 GCA_964601395.1 uncultured Silicimonas sp.
TCAGCGGCATTCGAGCCAACACGGACCGGATCGAGAAGCTGATGCGCGAAAGCCTGATGCTGGTGACAGCACTGGCGCCGAAGATCGGCTATGACAATGCCACGACGGTCGCCAAGACCGCGCACAAGAACGGAACGACGCTTCGGGAAGAGGCGGTGAAACTGGGTTTTGTGGACGAAGCGACCTTCGACGAGGTTGTTCGCCCCGAGAAGATGATCGGACCAAAATGAGCGGCACACCCATGAATCTCAATAAGGCACGCAAGGAAAAATCCCGTGCGGCCAAGAAAGCCGAAGCGGGCGGTAACGCGCTTCAATTCGGTCGCTCGAAGGCCGAGAAACTGGCGCAAGCCAAGGCGGCGGCGGCGGCGCTGAAAAAGCACGACGGGCATAAGCGCGAGGAATGAACGGACGACCGGTCAAACGGTCGCTCACGCTGAGGGGCCACCGGACGAGCGTGTCGCTCGAGGATGCCTTCTGGCTCGCCTTCCGCGACATCGCCGCCGCCAAGGGTCTTGCGATCAACGAGCTGGCGGCAGAGATCGACGTGGCGCGGGGTACCGGGACGGGCCTCGCTTCGGCAATCAGGCTGTTCGTTCTTAGGGAGTTGCAGGAGACCGTCCAGTCGTCCGCGAGCGGTAGGTAGCGGCGGGCGCGGTGATCCCGCCCACCTGTCAGCGTTGGTGGAATTGAAGTCTTATTCCGTCCTGCGACCTGATCGTAAGGTGCGCGACAGGTACCGGGACATCCACGACCTCGACCCGAAATCGAGCCAGGACCGACGCCAGCATGAGCGCGGCTTCCGTCATGGCAAAACCAGCGCCGGGGCAGACACGCGGACCGGCGGAGAACGGATGCCAGGCCTGACGCGATGCCTGACGCCCGCCCTCTGTGTCCCAGCGGGCGGGATCGAAAGTGTCAGGCTCTGGCCAGTGCGCGGTGTGACGCCCCATATGCCATGGCGAGATCACGATCTGCGCACCTCGAACCACGAGTCGGTTGCGGAAAGTCTCCACGCGTGAAGCCTCACGCACCATCATCGGCACGGGTGGATAAAGACGCAGCGTCTCGCGCAGCACGTTTCGGGTGACGCTCATCGACGAGAGTCGCCCGAAGGCAGGGTCTTGCACAAAGCTGCACGCCTCCTCCGCGACACGCGCTTGCCAGTCTGGCGCTGCGGCAAGGCACCAGAGCGCCCAACCGAGGAGCGACGCACTGGTCTCATGCCCGGCAAGGAAAAATATGGCGACCTGATCGGACATTTCCTCGGCGGAGAAAGTCTCTCCGGTCTCGGGATCGGCGGTCGTCATGATCCGCGTTGCGAGATCGTCGGGTGCGGTTCCCGCCGCGATGGCCCTGCGGCGCGACCCGACCAGTTCCGCGATGAGACTGCGCAGATGTTCGGCTGCAGCACGCGCGGCACGCGGAATTCGAAGTGGTAGCCATGAAACAAGCGCCGCCCCCGTGGCGATCGGCTGGGCGCGCTGGAAGCCGCGGAACGCCGCATAGGTCCTTGCTGCCACAGCGTCCTCGATGGGAAGCGAGAAGAGCGTGCGGAAGATCACATCGGCCGTGGCATGGCTGGCCCAGATTTCGATGTCAGTCTCGCCCGGCGCCAGTCTTTCGGCGGCCGCTTCGGAAGCAGACCACATGGCAGGAAAAATGTCGCGGATGCGTCCGCCCTCGAAGGCAGGGTCGATGATGCGGCGCTGGCGCTCCCAGGTCGCACCGTTGGTGACGAAAACGGACTGTCCGAGCAAAGGGGCCAAGCCTCGCGTCACGCGGCGGGATTTCGGGAAGTCGCTTGGCCGCTCGCTCAGGATCTGCCGGATCAACGCAGGCTCGTTGACGAGGAACGATCGAAAGAACGGTGTCCGGAACTCGGCCATCTTGGCACTGAAGAGATGATCCGGCTGAGCCGACAGTATGTCTTTTCGGAACAGCCGCCAGTGCCGCCAAAGCGAAACCCGTCGCGAGCGCCCCTCGGGCTTGGGCGGGATCATTCTACGGTCGAGGTGAACCGAGAAGCCGGAACATCTATCCGGTTTCGCGAAGGCCTGCGCCCCCGGAAACGCGCCCCGAGTGTGAGAGGGCCAGCGGTGATCCGGAAATAGTCGTAGTCGCCCGGATTGTCGAAGGCGCAGAGATACTGGAAATGCAGCCGGAAATAACGGTGGCGAAGAGCCTTCAGCGTTTCTGGCTTCAGCGTCTTCGAGAAAGCCGCCGACAGGATAAGGGGCCATTGCTGACCGCGGGGTGCGACACCCGACACCGACACCGGATCGGACAGGGCGAAGGCGCATCCGTCACCTGGTGCGGAGACGTCGACCCAGGTGATTTCCTCAGCCGTGGCGAGCAGGCGCAGGTCGCGGCGCAGCCGCCGCGCTTCCGGCAAGAAACTGACCATCGGGATGACCTGTCCGAGCGTGAGAAGCGACAGCGCGGGGCCGGTACCCTGAAACCGCTTGAGACGGAGGATGTCGGCGACGATCGAGACCGCCATATGCGCACCCGAGGAATGTCCAACGATCAGCACTTCGTCGATATCCTCGCGTAGCGCCGCTTCGATCCGGTGGCGGAATTCGTGAAGCCGCGCCTCGATCTCATCGGGGTACGCACCGCGACGCGAGGCTGTATAGGCGTAATCGTGCATCAGGTAATAAGCGAAGGTCTTGTCGTCTTTCGACTTGAACCAGCGCAAGGTCGCCACGGTAACAGGCAGGAAGATCGACCAGAACACCGCCGCCCCCACCAACGTCCAGGCGAAACTGCCCGTATCCGGCGCGAAACCCAAGAGGCGGGTCAGGAACTCTCCCCCCTTGAACGTGAGGTATCCGGCGAACCCGGCAATCATGCTCGCCCCCGCCACAGCGGTCACGAGCTGACCCAGAAGCATCGCAATGGGATAAAGCGCTGCCAGAACCGGACCTTTGGCCAGCCATGACAACCGCCGGAGCGTCCCCGTCGAAAGGTATATCCACGCTGTCCTCAGCAGAACGAGGTATGTGCCGAGGATTCCCGCTTTCATCGAGGATTGGACCAGATCGTGCCAAACCAGGACGTCGATCTTCGACTGCACCGGCTGACCCTCGATCTCGGCCCTGACGCGCCATCCCGTGTCGCTCCTGTCGGATTTCTGTTCTATCCGATAACCTGAGATGACGGATTGCTTGGCCCCTTCCGACCGATAGAGCTCGCGGTAGCGGCGCGGAGGATTGGGATCATACCCCGGAATATAGAATACCCGACGCCGATGGACTTGCGTTTTGCTCTTGGACAGCATGGCAAGACGTTACCGCAGAGCTTGGCTTCCGAGAACCCGGTTTTTGCAGTCAATTCTTCCAATCAACGGTGAAGCGCAGCAAAGGAAACAATCCTTGCACGATACTCAACCGAAGGACTGAAGGATTGGAAACCGCTCGTTCAACCACCAGCTGAAGTCGGTGAACTTGCCGGTAAGCATCAAGAGGCCAACAGTCCAGAGCAGAAGGCCCATGATCCGTTCGATCCGCTCCATGTGCCGCCGCATCCATCCCATGAGCCCCGAAAGGCGGGGAAAGAAGGCAGCCACAAGGAGAAACGGGATACCAAGCCCCAGCGCATAGGCAGCCAGTAGTGTCGTGCCGCGCGTCACGTCGGCTTCGCTGGCTGCAATCGAGAGAATTGCTCCGAGGATAGGACCGATACACGGTGTCCAGCCAAAGGCGAAGGCCAATCCAAGCACGTAGGCTCCGAACAGAGAACCGCCACGGTCGCCGGCATCCACCCGCATTTCGCGGTCCATGAAACCGATCCGGTAGACACCTATGAAGTGTGCGCCGAAGACCATGATGACAATCCCTGCGATGGTCACGAACCAATCCTGGTTCGACAGGAAGAACCGGCCAAAGGCGCTGGCGGTGAAACCAAGGAACAGAAAAACGGTCGAGAGCCCGAGCACGAAGAAGGCCGCGGCACCCAGGGCGCGACGTCTTGCGCGGGCTTCGCCGCCTTGCATCTCGGACACGGTGATGCCGCTCATGTAGGCGATGTACGGTGGTACGATAGGAAGGACGCAAGGGGAAAGGAACGACAATATACCGGCCGCAAAGGCGACACTGAATGCCGGCAGCAGACTGGCGTCGAAAATGTCGATCCCGAACATGAGCGTTGTCCCTGTAGCCCGTGTCTCTCTCTAAGCAAACCTGGCGCGCGCGTCACCTACACGACCTGTCACATCTCGGTGGACAAATTGTAACACCGGCCTTACCGCTCGCATCCATGACCTACGATGAAGACCTCGATGCGACGGGACTTTTGTGTCCCCTGCCTGTCCTGAAGGCCGCCAAACGCCTGCGCGCGCTACCAAAGGGAGCCGTATTGCGCATGATGGCCGACGATCCGGCGGCGGTGATCGATGTTCCGCATTTTTGCATGGAACAGGGGCATGAGCTGTTGTCGGCGAACGAATCCGATGGCGTGCAAATCTACCTGATCCGTCGGGCCTGACGTCCTCCATTCCCGCTGAAAAGAACCCCGGACCGCTGTCCGGGGTTCCGTTCTTCTTGGTAGCCTGACTTACCGACCCACCGACCACCAGCCGCGACGCCTCGGCTTCGCCGGGTCCTCCGGCTCGGCCTCTGCTTCGGCAGTCTCCAGGACCCGCTCGAGTTCCTGCGGTTCGCTTTCGGCGGCAACGGCAGGTTCAATCGGCTCTTCCTCGACGACCGGTTCGGGGGCAGCTTCTGCTGTAGCTTCAGGCTCGACCTTTTTCTTCCGGCTGCGAGGAGCGCGCTTCTTCACGGGCTTGTCCTCGGGTTCGGACTCGGGGACCACCGGTTCCGCGGGAGTTTCGGCCACTGCCGGAGCCTCCGAAGGCTCCGGTGCCTCCTCGGCCGCAGCAGGTTGCTCTTCGGCTGTCCCGTCACCATCGGACTTCTTGCGGCGACCACCACGGGACCGGCGGCGCTTGGGCTTCTCTTCCGAGGCTTCGTCGGAAGATTCGGGTTCAGAGGCCGCCTCTTCGGACACGTCGTCAGCCGACGCTTCGACATCGTCTTCTGACGTTTCCTCGGACTGGTCGTCGCCGTTCGCGCCTTCGCCCTCGCCATTGCCCCGTCCGCGACGACGACGACGGCGACGGCGCTTCTTGCGTGGCCGATCGTCCTCGCTTGCATCGGCAGACGGTTTCTCTTCGATTTCGGCTTCCTCGACTTCGAGTGCCTCCTCTTCAACGATATCGTCGTCGACCTCTTCCATCAGAATGATATCCACCGAAACGACCATTGGCGCTTCAGACACCACACGGGTCGCCGTCTTGAACTTCTCGATCGAGAAATCGGGTGAGATCAGCGTTGGATCCGCTTCCAGTCGGACAGCCATGCCGTAGCGCGCTTCGATCTGGGCAATGTGCTCGCGCTTCATGTTCATCAGGAAGTTGATGACAGCAACCGGAGCCTTGACCAGCACCTCTTTCGAGCGGCGGCGGACGCCCTCTTCCTCGACCTGACGCAGAATCGTCAGACCAAGACTGTCATCGGAACGGATCAGGCCGGTCCCGTGACATACCGCACAAGGCTGTGTCGAAGCCTCCAGCATTCCCGGACGCAGTCTCTGGCGGCTCATCTCCATAAGCCCGAAGCCAGAAATCCGTCCGACCTGGATGCGTGCGCGGTCGGTCTTCAGTTTGTCCTTGAAGCGTTTCTCGACGGCAGCGTTGTTCTTGCGCTCTTCCATGTCGATGAAGTCGATTACGATAAGCCCCGCAAGGTCGCGAAGCCGCAACTGACGCGCAACTTCCTCGGCCGCCTCCAAGTTGGTCTTTAGCGCGGTTTCCTCGATCGAACCTTCCTTTGTGGCCTTGCCCGAGTTCACGTCGATGGCAACCAGAGCTTCGGTCACGCCAATGACAATGTAGCCACCGGATCGCAGTTGAACGATCGGGTTGAACATCGCGGCAAGGTAGCTTTCTACCTGGTAGCGGGCGAAAAGCGGCATCTGGTCGTTGTAGTGTTTCACGTTCTTGGCGTGG
>CAZRNL010000203.1:0-5970 GCA_964601395.1 uncultured Silicimonas sp.
CGGCACCATCATCAGGTTCTCGCGCACGGTCATCGACGAGAATTCGTGCGCGATCTGGAAGGTTCGCAGAAGTCCCTTGTGGAACAGATCGTGCGGCGGCAGACCGGTGATATCTTCGCCGTCCATGAAGACACGTCCGGAAGTCGGCGGCAGCCTGCCCGCTATGACGTTGAACAGAGTCGTTTTTCCGGCCCCGTTCGGTCCGATCAGGCCGGTGATCGAGCCTTTCCCAATTTCAAGGGACGCGCCATCGACCGCGTGGAAGCCACCGAAATGCTTGTGCAGGTCTTCGACGACGATCATGTTTACAGCCCTCTGGGGACAGGCATCCCCCGCTCTGTCCTGCCAACGCGGAAGTTTCCGCCTTCAGGAGGGTGTCAATGAAGACGGCCCGGACAGTGTCCGGGCCGTTTCTGTGCTTGAATCAGCGGAACTTGACCGTGTTCTCGCCACCGCCATCGTACTTGATCTCGCGATAGTTGCCGGCGCTTTCGCCGGGTCCGATCAGCTCGACCGCCGACGCGCCGACGTAATCGATGTCACCGCCGCCTGCGAGGATCTCAAGAGCCTTGGCCAACTCGCCCGGGAAGATCTGCTCGCCAGGGGCGTTGGCGACATCCATCACCTTTTCCTTGTAAGCCGCCGGATCCGAAGAACCAGCCGCCTGCATGGCAAGCATGATCAGCGCGGCAGCATCGTAGCTTTCCGGCGAGAACGGTCCGGTCGGGTTGAACGCGTCACCGGCCAGATCGACGTACATCTGCGAGCCTGGGCTGTCGGTTCCGGGGACTGCACCGGTCGATCCGTCAATCTCGGCACCGAAATTCTCGACCAGCTTTGCCGAGACCATTCCGTCCGGGAAATGGAATACCTCGAAAGCGCCGGAATCGAGTGCCGAGCGGACGATACCCGAGCCGCCGCCATCCACATAACCCGCGACAACAAGACGTTCACCGCCGGCTGCCGCCAAAGCGCCGACTTCGGCCGAATAGTCGGCCTTCTGGTCTTCATGCGCGGCGTTGATGGTTACTTTGCCGCCAGCGGCCTCGAACGATGCCTGGAAAGCGTCGGCAAGACCCTTGCCATAATCGTTGTTGGTGTAGGTAACCGCGACTTCGCTGACGCCCTGTTCGGTCATGATGTCGGCAATGACCTGTCCCTGGCGCGCGTCCGACGGAGCGGTGCGGAAGAACAAGCCATTGTCTTCGGCGGTCGACAACGCGGGCGAGGTCGCGGACGGCGAGATCATGACGATCCCGTTCGGTATGGCCACGTTCTGCAACATCGCGCCGGTGACGCCCGAGCAGTCGCCGCCGATGATGCCCTTGACACCGTCGCCGGTGACCTGGCGTTCGGCAACGGCCGTGGCCGCGCCTGCGTCGATGCACGTCGAGTCGCCGCGAACCGCAGTGACAGTCGCGCCGCCAAGTAGCGAGCCGGCCTCGTTGACTTCGGCGATTGCCAGCTCGGCGCCGGCGCCCATGTCGGGTGTGATAGATTCAAGCGGGCCAGTGAAACCCAGGATGATGCCGAGTTTGATTTCTTCGCTCTGCGCGAAGGCAACACTCGTGGAGAGAGCCATCACCGCCGAGGTCAAAAGGAACTTTTTCATTTTGTTACTCCCAGTTGGAACATTAGTTCTGCCGAGCAAACTAATTCGGGAAATTTGGAAAGAAAAGCCAGTCAATTTGCAGGACAACCCACAAAGAGGCTCGGTGAACTGGAAAAACGGGTTCTCGTCCCTAAATCTCTGTCATTCAAAGGAGGTAAGTTATGTTCCGTACGCTCGCCCTTGCCATGATGCCGATTCTGGTCACCTTGCCCCTATCGGCATTGGAAAGCTCCCAAGGCACGCTTGAAGTTGAACCTGTTGTTACCGGACTGGACGAACCCTGGGCAGTCGGGTTTCTGCCGAATGGCGGTGTACTGATCACAGAACTTTCAGGGGAAGTACTGCTTTGGGCGGACGGAAATCTGAGCACTATCGAGGGTATGCCGACGGTCGCGCAGAACGGGCAGGGTGGTCTTCTGGACGTGCTTGTGCCCCGCGACTTCGCGGAAACGCGCGAATTGTTCTTCAGCTACGCCAAGCCGCAAGCGCGTGGCGAAGGTACGGCGCTGCTGAAAGCGCGACTTAGCGACGACAACGCGCGGCTCGAACAGACCAAGACCATTTTCGAGCTGACTGAGGGGTCATCAAGTGCGCAGCATTTCGGGTCTCGTATTGTCGAGGCACCGGACGGCACTCTGTTCATGACCATCGGTGATCGGGGTGACGGACCGACCGCGCAGGATCTTCGTCGCGAGAACGGGTCGGTGGTACGTGTCGCGCGCGATGGCAGCATCCCGGCGGACAATCCGTTCGTGGGTCAGCCAGACGCCCGGCCCGCGATCTGGAGCTACGGGCACCGCAATCCACAAGGCGCGACGCTGGATCTCGACGGTAATCTGCTTTTGGTCGAGCACGGCGCGCAAGGTGGGGACGAGATCAACCGAATCAAGGCGGGCGCCAACTATGGCTGGCCGCTGATCTCCTATGGTCGGCACTACAATAACCGCCCGATTGGCATCGGCACGACTGCACCGGGGATGGAGCAGCCAGACTTCTACTGGGATCCGTCCATGGCTCCGTCCGGCATGATGGTTTACTCCGGCGCACTCTGGCCCGAGTGGCAGGGAGACATCTTCGTAGGTTCGCTGAAATTCGGCTATATCGCGCGGCTATCGGGCGACCCTCTTGAGGAAGTCGAGCAACTGCAATCGGATGAGACGGCACGCGTTCGTGATGTGCGCGAAGCTCCGGACGGCTCGATCTGGTTTCTCAGCGTCATCAACGGCACGCTTTATCGGATGACACCGGGCTGACCCGTCGGGTCAGTCGAACAGGCCTTCCGGCGGGTCGGCGATGATCCGGCCCAACGCAAGGTCGACGGTCGGAACGGCGGTCAGGGTGAATGGAAGAAGCACGGGCGCTTTGAGGCCGGGTCCGTGAATCTCCAGAATGTCTCCGGCGCCATGATTCAGGACCGCGTTCACCCTGCCGATTACCTGACCGCCCGTATCCAGAACGGTCAGGTTGATCAGGTCGGCATGATAGAACTCATCGTCCGGCAACGCGGGCAAACGATCGCGCGGGGCGTAGAGGCGGGTTCCGCGCAGGTCATCGGCCGCTTCCTTCGATGCGACCCCGCTTAACCGCGCGGTGAACCCGTTCTTACCTGTGCCAGTCAGCGTGACTTCGAAGGACCTTGTCCCATCCTCGGTTGCCAGGGCGCCGTAAGACGCTATGGCTTCGGGTTCGGCGCAAAAACTCTTGAGCCGAACCTCTCCACGCACTCCGAAGGCACCGGCTATCGCGCCGATGCAGACCCTGTCCGTCGCGGCGGAAGCCATGCTGCGAGTTACTCCGCGGCCTGGTCTTCGCCGGCCTGTTCTTCGGCAACCACATCTTCGACCACCGGCTCTTCGGCGGGGGCTGCTGCTGCGGCTTCGACTGCTGCGGCCTTGGAGGCCTTCTCTTCGGCGCGTTCCTTGGCTTTCTTGCCCGGAACGGCTTTGTTCGGGTTGCTGCGCGACTTCTTCTCAACGACACCGGCGGCTTCCAGGAAACGCGATACGCGATCGGTCGGCTGTGCCCCGTGGCCCAGCCAGTACTGAACACGTTCGACATTCATCTTGACGCGCTCTTCGCTGTCCTTGGGCAGAAGCGGGTTGTAGGTGCCCAGCTTCTCGAGAAAGCGGCCGTCGCGCGGCATGCGGCTGTCCGAGGCGACGATCGAGTAATGCGGGCGCTTTTTCGAGCCACCGCGCGAGAGACGGATTTTCATAGACATGTCTTTGGTCCTTCTTACTTTTTTCTGTGTTGGTTGTGATGCTGGATGACTTCCTGGATCACGAACGCCAGGAATTTCTTTGCGAACTCGGGATCGAGGTCCGCTTCTTTCGAGAGCCACTCGAGGCGTTCGATCTGATGCGCTTCGCGCGCCTTGTCGGCTGGTGGCAACTTGTGTTCGGCCTTCAATCGACCGACGGCCTGCGTGTGCTTGAAGCGCTCGGCAAGCGTGTAGACGAGGATGGCGTCAAGCCGGTCGATGCTAGAGCGATGACCGGCAAGAAGCTCTGCGGCGCGGGTGACGGGGTCGGTCATGACGGGGTCCTCGGGCGGGAAAACGCGACGTCGGTATCGCGTCGGTATTACGTCGGTATTACGTCGGTGCAGGTATCGGTCATGTGCAACCTCCCGAGGCGTATCGCCCGGCGGAACCTGGCCGGGGCATCTCGCGGCGTGCGGTCATTGCAGCTCCTCCGGCGAGAGGTGAACCCAGATGTCCAGGCTGCCGAGCTCGGCATGGGTGAAGATGCTGTCCTTGCGGCAGCCCAGGCGTTCGGCCAGCTGGATCGACCGGACATTGCCCGCCATGATCAGGCTGACGATCCGCGTCCATCCAAGTGCGCCGTAGGCATGGGCGCGCGTGGCCTCGGCGGCTTCCTGCCCGATGCCGCGACCCTCAGCGTTGTCGTAGAGCGACCAGCCGATCTCAGGTTCGGGCCAATCCTCCGGGTGGTAGATGCCGACAATCCCAAATGGAGCGTCCGTTTCGCGGTCCGCCACCATCCAGCGGCCGTAGCCGCGGAGCTGCCATTGTCCGACGATACCGCAGAGATGGTGAAAGCTGGAGTCCGCTCCGAAAGGACCACCCACGCCCTTCGATCGCTCCGAGGCCCGGAAGGCGACATGCGCGGGCAAGTCGGACGCTTTCGGGAGTCGCAGGCGCAGGCGCTCGGTCTCGATCTCGGGAATGCGGAAATCGACGGTCATGCGGCCTGCCTCACGTCGAGACGAAGGACCACGTCCGCATCGTCAAACCTTTCGGCATCGGCATCCTCGACCCCGTCGAGCCGTTCCGCCAGGGCGATCGAACGCAGGTTGCGGCGGTCGATGTAGCTGACAAGGCTTGCCGGACGGATTTCCGACCGGGCATAATCCAGCGCCGCCGAGGCGGCCTGAAAGGCAAGCCCGCGGCCCTCGTGGCCGTCGAACAGCAGCCACCCGAGTTCAGGTTCGGGGAAATGAGGCGGGTGCGTCACCGCGACCTGACCGGCCAGTTCGCCCTCCGCCGTCTCGATGGCCCACGCTCCATGGCCCTGGAGCACCCAGGAGCCGACTTCGGAGGCGAAGCCGTACCAAAGATGGGTGCGGTTCCCGGGCTTGTCCATGAACCTGGCGCGGGGCGACTGGTAGAAGGTCCAGAAGGCTTCCATGTCCTCGATCCAGTGCGGTCGAAGCCGGCCTTGCGGCAGGTCTATGATCGGCGCAGTCGTCACTTCTTCTTTCCGAACCCGCTCAGGCCCGGCGGCAATTGCGTGCCGCCGCCCAAACCGGGAAAGCCGCCCGGCATCTTGCCCATCTGCGCCTGAGCGGCTTCAATCTCGGCCTGCGACGGCATTCCGCCTCCGGGCATCCCGCCCTTGCCGCCGAACATGCCGCCAAGCTGGCGCATCATGCCCTTCTTCCTCATCTTTCCGACCTTCTTCATCATGTCGGACATCTGGCGGTGCATCTTGAGAAGCTTGTTGACATCGGAGACATCCATGCCCGCACCGGTGGCGATGCGCTTCTTGCGGCTGGCCTGAAGCAGGGCAGGGTTGGCGCGTTCCTTCTTTGTCATCGACTGGATCAGCGCGATCTGCTGGCGCAGGACCTTGTCGTCGAAACCGGCCTGATCCATCTGCGCCTTCATCTTGCCCATGCCAGGCATCATTCCCATGATGCCTTCCATGCCGCCCATCTTAAGCATCTGCTCAAGCTGGCCCTTCAGGTCGTTCATGTTGAACTGACCCTTCTGGAAGCGCTTCATCATGCGCTCGGCCTGCTCGGCCTCGATCGTCTCCTGCGCCTTTTCGACCAGGGCCACGATGTCGCCCATGCCGAGGATTCTGCCAGCGATACGGCCGGGCTCGAAGGTCTCG
>CAZRNL010000204.1:0-5676 GCA_964601395.1 uncultured Silicimonas sp.
TCAAGTGGCGACGGGGACCCGTCTGGAGCAATCCATGTGCCGACGGTATAGTCCCCGCCAGACGTATCGCGCAGCCTGTAGCCCATCAGCTTTTCGCCCGTGTCGAGGTGCAGCGATATCCAGTCCCAGCCTGTCTGATCCGGTGCCAGAGGAGCCGAGGACCACTCGCGGTCGAGCCACCCCTTGCCGGTGACCGCGATCTCTCCCGAGGGGAGGCTGAGAGTGCCTTTCACGTCATAGAATGGCTGAGAATAGTAGTGGCTGGCTTGGCCTGCTTCCGACTTGACCGAGAAACCCTCCGCCCCTTGGAGGACAAAGGGCTGATCGCTACTTAGCGAAAGTTCATAGGCAAAATCAGTTCCTTGTGCGAAAAGTCTTATATCGGATGGTGATGGTCCTTCCATCACCCATTCGTCGATGAAGGCGCGGAACGGGTGTGCGGTGACACCGGCCTGGTCGACGCCGCCGCGCGCCAGCCGCTCGGCCAAGAAATGACCTTGGGGCGTCGAGATGGCAGCGTGCCCCATCCAGGCCTGGTCGGCGTCGGCGCCGGTCGGGGCCAGTGCGTTTCGGAAAAGCGTCCATTGGATGCCGTAGGCCTGACCGTCCTCGCCGGTGAGGTTGGCGGTAATGTACCACCACTCGATCCGGAATTCGGTGTGCGCCCCGTGATCGTCGGGAAAGCTGAAACGCGTGGCGGGGTCGGGCAGGGCAAAGCCGCTCTCGGTTGCACCCAGCCCGGCAAAGCCCTGCGCCAACGCGGGCAGCGGCAGAAGCATCATCAGAAAGGCCACGATCCTAATGTTCATGGGTGAAGATCCGGATCAGATCAGCCGGTGGTCGCCGCGCCAGCCGCCACGCAGGCCAGAGACTGGCCAGACCCGCGGCCGCCAGTGACAAAATCCCAAGACGCAACCAATCGAGCGGAAAAACATGGATCGGAAGTCGCCAACCGAAAGCCTCGAGATTTATGACCGCCAGAAGCACCCAGGCCAGACCAAGGCCCAGCGGGATCGAGAGAACGAAGGTCAGCAGCGCGAGGACGAGGGCCCGCAGCAGTTCGATCCGTCCCAGGGAAGCGCGCGTGATGCCAAGCGCCCAGACGGGCGCCAGTTGCGGCAGGCGCATCGAAGCCAGGGTCAGAAGGCTGGTCAGGATCGCGACGCCCGCAACCCCCAGCGTCAGAACGTTCAGCACTCCGGTCACCGCGAACGTGCGTTCGAAGATCTGAAGCGAAAAGGCCTTGAGTGCCGATTGATCGACAAGGTTGTCCTCAGGTAATCCGAACTCCTGGGTCAGGGCTTCCTTCAGCGCTTCGACGTTGGCAGGTGCTATCCGGACCCCGAAGTCACGCCTGTCGGCGTCCGGGTAGCGCAGAGTCAGGACCGCGTTTGGCAGAATGGCCTGGCCAAGGGGATTTCCGTAGTCGCTGTACACCCCGACGATCTCTGCAACGAACGCGCCCGGAAGCTCAATTGTGTCGCCTGCCGACAGGTCCTCGCGGCGGGACAGTTGCTCGTTGATCAGAACGCCGTCGCCCGCCGCCAACCGGTCCCAGACGTCCGGCACGCCGTCCAGCATTGGCCAGTTGTCTCGATAGGTCGGGTGGTCGACGATGCCGAAGATCTCGCCCGGCGCACCCATGATATCGGCCTCGACGCGCCAGATCGGCAGGATCGCGTCCACTCGCGGTTCGAGGAATGCAAGGAGGTCTGGCACCTGCTCTTCCGATTCCGCGGCGACGTAGAGTTCGCTCGCTAGACGCTTGTCCAGCCACCCGGTGAATGTCAGGCGAAAACTCTCGACCATTGTACCCACCCCTATATTCGCCGCGAGCGCCAGAAGAAGCGCCATCAAGGCCAGGGACAGGCCGGGAAGCTGCTGGCGCGTATCTGCCCAGAACCAGGTCTGAAGCACGCCGCGCGCAGTTGTCGCGAGAAGTCGAAGGCAAACGGCGAGAACTGACGGCAACGCGAAAGCCGCGGCGAGAAGAAGCCCGCCCAGAAGGACGAAACCGGCGAGAAGTCCGTCGCCCACAACAAACGCTCCGATCGCGCCAGCAAGGCAGAGGCCCGCCACCACCAATTGCCGCCGCATCGCCCGATCGGACGCCATTGCCCAGGCGCGTGGGCGGGCCGGGGCAAGCGGGGGCAGGCGAGCGACGCGCAGAAGTCCGGTGCCCGAGGCAAGTCCAGTCCCGAGAACCGCGATGGCCATGCCGGACAGCCACCAGAGGGGCGACAACGTCAGCGTGCCTTCGACCGAGGCTCCGTACAGGCCGCGAAGCGTAGCCGCCACATCAGGCAGAAGGGCGGCCGCGATCAGGTATCCGAGGAAGATTCCCAAGGCTCCGGCGACCAGCGACACCAGCAGAAGCTCCACACCCAGAAGAACGACCAAGGTGCGCGCTGTAACGCCAAGCGCGCGCAAGGTGCGAAAGACCGGCCGGCGTTGTTCGAAAGCCAGACCGACGGCTCCATTCACGATGAACAGTCCGACGGCGAATGAAAGCAGGCCGAACGCGGTCAGGTTCAGATGAAAACTGTCGGTCAGACGCCCCAGGTCCTGGGCCATATCAGAGGCCTCGATGACAAGGTCAGGAGCAATTTCCGACAGGGCCGCGCGGCGCAGCGGTTGGTCTGGCGCCAGCAACAGTCGGTCGATGCCGGACCGGTCGAGAAGCGCCATGGCGGCCGACAGATCGACGATCGCCAGCCCTGGGGCCAGACCTTCGACGATGTGGAGCCGGGAGCCGTAGGTGTCGGTCAGACGTTCCGCAGTCGCCGGGGCGGCCAGGATTCCGCCTGAGGATCCTAGGAATCCGACTATCCCGACCGTTTGCAGGGCGTCTCCTGCCGGCCCGCCGGGTGGCAGCGTGAAGGGATCAATGCCCAACAGTCTGACCCGGCCGCCCGATCCCATGATCCAGCCGTCGATCACCGGGCTCACGAGCCAGCCCGCACGCCGCAGGTCCGCGAACCGCGACATCGGGATTACGCCGGATTCGGCTACAATCTGATCAAGCCCGCCCCCAAGGACGTCCGCCGCATCTGCGTAACTCTTGCGTGCCTCGGCATTGATCGCCTGCACGCCGGACCAGAGCGCAGTGGCCAGCGCCAGGCCCAGGATCAACGTCAGAAGCTGAAACGGTTGACGCCGCCAGTGCGACAGCAGTGCGGTCAGAACGGTCTTGATCATGTCGTGATCCGGCCGCGCGTCAGGTGCAGACGCCGGTCCGCCCGAGCGGCGAGCCGCTCGGAGTGCGTCACCAAAAGAAGTCCCGTCCCCGCCTGCCGAACCAGCGCCAGCAGGGCGTCGAAGACTGCGTCCGCAGTTGTCTCGTCCAGGTTGCCGGTTGGCTCGTCAGCCAGAACAAGCCCAGGTGAATGCAGGATCGCGCGAGCGATGGCCACGCGCTGTTGCTGGCCGCCGGAGAGATCCTCGGGAAACTTGTGCAGCTGATCTTGCAGCCCCAACGCTTCGATCAGGTTGCCTTTCCCGGGTTCGCCAGGATTTCTACCGGCAAGGTCGGCCTGAAATGAAATGTTCTGCGCGACCGTCAAAGACGGGATCAGGTTGAATTGCTGGAAGACGATTCCGATGTCGCCGCGCCGAAACCGGGCGCGGCCCGCATCGTCCAGCCCGGTGATCTCGGTCCCCTCCAAGGTCACGGTGCCGCCGTCGGTGGGCTCCAGCCCCGCGATGATGTGGAGCAGGGTGGATTTCCCCGATCCGCTTTCGCCCGTAAGCGCCAAGGTCTCGCCTCGTTCGAGCGTGAAGGATACCCCGTCTAGCACCGTGACGGGCGCTTCGGCGCCGGGGAACCGTTTGACGATATTCTGGACATCGAGAAGCATGGAGCGAACCTAACGCGCGATGCGGCCATGAACAGGGCAATCGTGGGCGGTGGGACCAGATGGCGCAACCATGCCGCGGGGCGATCTTTCGTACACTTGGCGGCGCTCGCACCCTTCTTTGCGCTTTCGACTCGCGGACACGCAACATACTGTGGGAGGATGATCCGCAACGCCCGATTCATTCATCTCAGACTGCACACGGAATATTCGCTTCTGGAAGGCGCGGTACGGCTGAAAAAGCTGCCTTTGCTTTGCGAAAAGGCGGGTATGCCGGCGGTAGCAGTGACCGACACGAACAACATGTTCGGGGCGCTGGAATTTTCGGTGTCTGCGATGGATGCCGGTGTGCAGCCGATCGTCGGCTGCCAGATCGATCTGGCCTACTCTGTGCCGGCTCCCGGCGAGAAACTTGTCCGGCCCGCCCCCGTCGTACTCCTGGCGCAGACCCGGGCCGGATATGAAGGCCTCATGAAGCTGAACTCGTGTCTCTACATGCGGGAGGCGGACTGGCCACATGTGACCATTGAGGAGTTGGCGGAACATTCGGCGGATTTGATTTGCCTGAGCGGGGGGGCGGACGGACCGGTGGGAAGACTTGTTCGGCAGGGGGCCACGACAAAGGCCGAGGCGCTGATGACCCGACTTGCGGGCGTTTTCGGAGACCGGCTTTACGTCGAACTGCAACGGCATCCGACGGAAACGGGGCAGTTGCCCGAGGCCGAGCAAGTGACTGAGCGGCCTATGGTCGAGATGGCGTATGCGATGAATCTGCCTCTGGTCGCGACCAATGATGTCCATTTCCCAGACGCGAAGATGTACGAGGCTCACGACGCGCTGATCTGCATCGCCGAGGGCGCTTATGTGGACCAGCAGGCACCGCGTCGGCGTCTGACGCAGCAGCACTATTTCAAGACACCTTCCGAGATGGCCGCTCTTTTCGCCGACCTGCCGGAGGCGCTCGAGAATACGGTCGAGATCGCGAAGCGCTGCGCCTACGCTGTCGAATGCCACGACCCGATCCTGCCCAAGTTCGCCGACGACGAGGTTGAGGAACTGCGACGAGAGGCCAGAGCAGGACTTGACGCGCGCCTTGCCGTGATCGAACCGGCAGCTCCGCGCGAGGACTATGACGCCCGGCTGGATTTCGAGCTTGGCATCATTGAGGACATGGGTTTTCCCGGCTACTTCCTCATCGTTGCCGATTTCATCAAATGGGCCAAGGAGCAGCGTATTCCCGTTGGTCCTGGGCGTGGGTCGGGTGCGGGCAGCCTTGTTGCCTATGCGCTGACAATCACCGATCTTGATCCGTTGCGATATTCGCTTCTGTTCGAGCGGTTTCTGAACCCCGAACGGGTCTCGATGCCCGATTTCGACATCGATTTCTGCATGGATCGTCGCGAAGAGGTGATCCGCTATGTGCAGGAGAAATATGGGAAAGATCGTGTCGGGCAAATCATCACCTTCGGAGCCTTGCTATCGAAGGCGGCCGTTCGGGACATCGGGCGCGTCCTGCAGATGTCCTACGGACAGGTGGACAGGCTGTCGAAACTGATCCCCGTAGAGGGCGTGAAGCCGGTGTCCATCGAGAAGGCGCTGGCGGATGAGCCGCGTCTGCGCGAGGCGGCCAGGGCCGAGGAGGTTGTCGACCGGCTTCTGACCTACGGCCAGCAGGTCGAGGGGCTTCTGCGCAACGCCTCGACGCACGCGGCTGGCGTGGTGATCGGCGACCGACCACTGGACGAATTGGTGCCGCTATACCGGGATCCGCGCTCGGAGATGCCTGCAACTCAGTTCAACATGAAATGGGTCGAACAGGCCG
>CAZRNL010000204.1:5686-5921 GCA_964601395.1 uncultured Silicimonas sp.
AGTTCGACTTTCTCGGACTGAAGACATTGACGGTCGTGCAGAACGCCATCGAGCAAATCCTCGCCGCTGGACGAAACCTGCACACGTCTGCCGACGGTGAAACGCTCTACGAACCGGAACCCGGCACCGAGAACGACATCGGGCTTATTCCGCTCGACGATCCGAAGACGTACGACCTTTATTCCAGGGCGCGGACGGTCGCGGTTTTCCAGGTGGAATCCAGCGGCATGATGGA
>CAZRNL010000205.1:0-5858 GCA_964601395.1 uncultured Silicimonas sp.
TCCGTTCCTCGACGACAAGGAGGTACGCATCATAGGCGTCGAAGCTGGCGGCAAGGGCGTCAACGACAAGATGGAGCACTGTGCCTCGCTGACCGGGGGTCGTCCCGGCGTGCTGCACGGCAACCGCACCTATCTATTGCAGGATGAAGACGGGCAAATCCTGGAGGGCTTCAGCATTTCCGCTGGTCTGGATTACCCGGGCATCGGACCCGAGCATTCCTGGCTGCATGACATCGGCCGCGCCGAATACGTTTCGATCACCGATGTGGAGGCTCTGGAAGCTTTCAAGCTTTGCTGTGAGACTGAAGGCATCATTCCGGCACTTGAGCCTTCTCATGCTCTCGCGCATGTCGCGAAAATCGCGCCGGGCCTGCCCAAGGATCACATCATCTGCATGAACATGTGCGGCCGGGGCGACAAGGACATCTTTACCGTGGCCAAGGCGCTTGGCTGGGAGATGGACTGAGGGAGCCTCTTGTTGGCTCCGGGATGCGGCGCTGACCAAAGGACTTTCCACTTTCGTTGCCAGACCCTTGACGAGGGACATTTAAATTCACAGATACGTATGTATAAATGTAATTTCCGGACTGGATCTCAGACATGACCTTCGCTCGCCATCTTATCGTTGCATCCGTTGCGATAGTCGTCGCCGGTAGCGCATTCGTTGTCACGCATACCGGCGCCTTCGCCCAGGCGGCTGGGCACGGGGGCGGCATGCACGGCCATGGCGGGGGCGGCATGATGCGCCACGATATGACCAACATGCCGGGCCTTCGAGGGCTGGACGCCACGCCCGAGGAGAGCGCCGAACTCGCCGTGATGTTCAACAACTTCGAGACCTTTACCCGCAGCGTCGAGAACTTGCCGAACGGTATCCGGACCGTCACCAGTTCGAGCGACGACGTGGTCATGGCAAACCTCGTCAGCCACGTGACCGGCATGATCAACCGGGTGGAGGAAGGTCGCGATCCGCAAATCTTCATCCAGAGTCCGACCCTGGACGTCTTCTTCCTGAAAGGGGACGGGATCGAGACCGAGATCGAGATTACCGACGAAGGCATCGTCGTGGTTCAGACATCGGATGACCCGGAACTCGTCACCGCGCTTCAGGTCCACGCCGCAGAAGTGTCGGATATGGCCAAGCGCGGCATGGCAGCCGTCCACGACGCGATGATGCGGCGCGGTGGCTGACGGCGATCAGCCGAAAACCACAAAGCGCACAGTCAGGATCGTACCCATCAGAAGGATGAAGCCTCGCAATACCGTCGGGCTTATCTTTGGAATAATGACAGCCCCGATGGACGCGCCTATTACAGCGAAGACAAAGATGATCCCGGCGGCGAGCCAGGACACAAGGCCCGACCATGCCAGCACAGAGACCGCTGCGGTATTTCCGACGGCGGCAAACAGGTTCTTCTGACGGACTGCGCTATGCACGTGACCAGTGCCCGATGCGATCATCGAAGCCATCAGGAAGAACCCGACGCCCGCTCCGAAATACCCGGCGTAAAGACCGCAAATGCCCAGAAGAATTCGGCGCAGTGTGCGGCTCTCACCGCCGTTCACGCGAATAGCGAAGGCCGAAATCCGGTTGCCGAAGGCGATCGCAAGAAGTGCAGCGGTCAGAAGGAACGGCACCACGCTGACGAAAACCCGTTCGCCCAGCCCGACCAGCAGGAACACACCCGCAACACCTCCGACGGCGTTGGCGGCGATGTCACCCCAGAGGCCCTTCATGTCCAGCTTCGCCGACGACCCTTTCGGCGCGAACGCCCCCGGCAGAGTGCTGGGCCAGAGCGCCACGGTGCCGGTCGCATTGGCCGCCAATGGCGGCAGGCCCAGCGACAACAATAGAGGAAACACGAACAGCTTTGCGCCGCCCGCTGCCACGTTGACCATGCCGCCGACAAGACCAGCGAACGCGAGGAGAAGATTTTCAGTCATGCCAGTTGCTTGCGCCGTTCCGAGTGGGAAAGTCAAACAGGTCGTTCAGAGCGCGGGGCGCATTCGACGATCATGGGCTCTGACAAGCTTCAAGTTCCGCCCAGCGGTGCGACAATCGGCATTCACATCTACCCGGACTTCGGCGGCTTGCGGAACGTTGCATTGAAGGCGATACTGACCCGCTCTTCGTGGGTCTCGTTGGGATAAACCCAATGAACGAGGTAGGACGGAAACAGGATCAGCTCGCCGGCTTCGGGTCTGATCTTGGTTTTCGCGCGAAAGGCGCTGGCGTTGAGCAATCGCCAGTTGGGCAGATCCGTCCGTGGATCGAGAAACTCGATCATCCCGGATGTGCCGGCTTCGACCTCGGGTTGCGACACGTAGTAGACGCCGGACCAGTGCGCGCCCGGATGTGTATGCGGAGCGTTGAATCCACCGGGCGGATTTGCGTTCATCCAGGCGAAGAGCTTCAGCTTGAACTCCGAGGGATCGGACTTTGCTCCGATCTGGCGCGTGGCCTCAATCACGGAATGTTCCGCAATGACCCTAAGTCGAGCGATGCAATCGACGTCGCTGTCGAACAGGTTGCCTTCCGAGTGCCAGCCGCCACGATTGGATTTCTCGACGCCTTCCGAGCGACTGCGGAGCCGCGCGCCTTCGGCCAGAAGAGACGCGTTCAGGGTTTGGTGATCCTCCACTCGGTAGCGTAGCAGCGGCGTAGAAAAAAGCTTCTCGTATTTGGTCCGTTCAATCATCTTCTCTCTCCGGCCTCCGATCCAGTCAGGCATGCTGCACTCGGTTTGGAATGCCCGCCGCATCGAAGGCGGCGGACTTCATTTACGCGATCCGAGCCTCTACGTGCGCTCGTGACAATCGGTCAGTCGTCGTCAGACTCGTCGCTTTCGTCGCCCGAATCATCGTCGGATTCGCCGTCGTCATCGTCGTCATTCGATTCGTCGTCGTCCTCATTGTCATCGGATTCGTCGTCATCGGATTCGTCGTCATCTTCGTCATCGTCATCTTCGTCATCGTCCTCGTCGTCGCTCTCATCGTCGCCGCCGCTGACGCGAACTTCGCTCAGACTCAGGGAATTGCTCCCATCGCTGTCGCCACGCAGCAACAGCCTTGCTGCTCCGGCGGCGCCGAAGGCGGCCTCAAGCTCGCTGGCGCTCAGCGAACCGTCGTTGTCGGTATCGATGGCAGCAAAGGATCGTTGCTGCGCAAAGGCGGGAAACGAGACAACAGCGCACAAAGACGTTGTGAGGAGAAGTTTCGAAAGGGTCATGGGAAGCTCCTGCTATTCAGTACTGATCTGAATGATCGAGCAGGAACTTCGGAGATTCCGCTAAACATCTCAATAAACAGAAGGCGTATCGGGCATAAACTGACGGTCTATATGGTCAGATAGTCGGAATATTTCAGTGGTTATCGGCGCCCTTCCCAGAGCCAGGCGCCTACAGCTAGAAGAGAGGCCAGCAACAGCATGGCCCAGGCTGGCAACAACGGCGAGACTCTGATGTCGGCGGTCAGGTACGCTTCGCGCGGGGTAATGCCGATCCAGCCGCGCCCCGAGGCGGCCCTCCCGTCACGCACCCGCCTGATGTCGGGAGCACCCTCTGACACGGCGAATATTCCGCCCCTCGTGGCATCCACCGGCCCTTCGAGCAATGTTGCCGAAGCGATCGTTTCCTCGAACTCTCGTGGTGCCGCAGGTCCGAGTGCTATGACGGCTTCCTGTTCGCCTTCCGCCAGTCGATAAAGGCCGATCTCCGGACCTTCCCAGACCGCTCCGAAGCGACCGGGCGCCGTTTCCTGCAGTTCAATCGCAACGCTCTGTCCGTCCGGTCCGACGATTTCGACATTCCCCACCGCATCGCCCAGGGTCCGACGCTCGATGGTCATGGTCTGGCCTTCGGCGGTGACGGTCAACGCCTCTTCCTCGAGGTCGGTTTCCTTCATCATCCAGTGCGCAAGCCGGCGGAGAAGTTCCAACTGTGGACCCCCGCCCTCATATCCGCGCGACCAGAGCCAGGCGTGGTCCGACGCCAGAAGCGCCACACGGCCCTCGCCGACCCTGTTCAGGATAAGTAGCGGGCGCTCATCGACACCCGACATCACGGTGGTGCCTTCGCCCGGTGCGACGTCCACCAGCCGCAGCCAGCGCCCCCACGGTTGCGTTGCCTCGGTGGCTTCGGGATCGGCGGGCGGCGTGAAGCCTTCGGTCACGGGATGCTTTTGACCGATATCGGTGACCGTGGGCAGGTAAGGCTCTTCAAGGACGCGTCCCGAAGGGACCCCCGGCAATATTTCGGACAATGGTGAACGGTAAAGGGAATCCGCGGACGCATACTCGGGACCCGATGCGATTAGCATCGCTCCGCCATCCTCGACATACTGCCTGACGTTGTCGAGGTAGATCGACGGCAAGATGCCCCGCCGCTTGTAACGGTCGAAGATAATCAGGTCGAACTCGGTGATCTTGTCGAGAAACAGCTCGCGCGTCGGAAAGGCGATCAGGCTCAACTCGTTCACGGGAACACCGTCCTGCTTCTCGGGCGGACGCAGGATGGTGAAGTGAACGAGATCGACCGAGGCATCGGACTTCAGAAGGTTCCGCCAGGTCCGCTCGCCCGCATGCGGCTCACCCGAAACCAGCAATACGCGCAGCCGGTCCCTGACGCCGTTGATCTGCACAACGGCGGTATTGTTGCGCACCGTCAACTCGCCGTCCTGCTCGGGCAGTGTGAACTGGATCACGTTCATGCCGCCATGCTGAAGCGTGACCGGCAACTCCAGGTCCTGACCGACGGGCACTTCGAACCGCTGCGCTGGTTCGCCGTCGACTGAAATGTCCATCTCGGCGCGCTCGGGAATACCAGATGGAACGGCGCCCTGGTCCTCAATCCGTACCGTGAGCATCACAGGCTCGCCGATAATCGCGAAGGCCGGCGCGTTCTGAACCAGGAGCCTGCGGTCCCAATCGTCGGGCAGACCCGTCAACATCACATGCAGTGGAGCCGGCATCTCGGGAGCGCGCTCGATATCGTGCAGTTGGCCGTCAGTCAGCAGGATCGCGCCCGCCAGCCTGGCGCGCGGCTCCTCCGCCATCGCTGTAGTCAGCGCTTCCATCAACAGCGTGCCACGGTTGCCGTCGCTGTCGCCAAGCCGGGCGATGCGAAGTTCAGTGTTGCCTAGCGCCGCAACTTCGGCTTCGACGCTGGCGATGGTTTCGGCCACTTGCGCAGGCCGGACATCGACGCCCTGGCTGGCACTTTCGTCCACGACAAGGATCACGATGTCCGTAAGCGAATCTCGCTCCTCGATCTGCAGCGAGGGATTGGCCACGGCGAGCAGGAGAACAGCCAGCGCCAGGCCCCGCAGCCACCAACCCGACAGACCGCGCCAAACCGCGAGTCCAGCAAACACGACCGCCATCGCGACGGCCGTCCAGAGAACGGGCCAGGGCAGGAAGGGATCGAATATGATGCTGCCGGTTTCCATCTATTGCCCCAGCCGGTCCAGAAGTGCGGGCACGTGCACCTGATCGGATTTGTAGTTGCCGGTCAGCACATGCATGATCAGGTTGACCCCGAAGCGATAGGCGATCTCGCGCTGGCGCTCGCCTGCGAAACCGCGCCCGACCGGATACATCACGCTTCCGGAGACATCGACAGCCCAGGCCGCGGCCCAGTCGTTTCCTCCGAATACGACCGGAGTGACGTTGTCGTTGAGGTTCCGGAAAGGCATGCCTTCGACAAGTTCCGCGTCAGCGGGTGCGGCTTCGACCCAGACGTCGCGGCTGGTGAAACGGCCAGGAAAGTCCTGGAGCAGGTAGAAAGTCCGGGTCAGAACGTGATCGGCCGGGATCTGCTCCAGCGGCGGAACGTCCAGCGGCAAGGCGAGTTCCTGAAGCT
>CAZRNL010000206.1:0-5857 GCA_964601395.1 uncultured Silicimonas sp.
CCGGGTACCGCCCCCGGGTCCGATCCGCTTATTACGAGCGCGTTTATGTCCATAGTCCGGTTTCCCGGACGACCTGAATATAAGCACGCGCACGGCGTTTGGAAAGGGGATCCATACCGGACACTATCGAGGGCGAATGGTATGGCTGGCAGCAGGCAAGGCTGGAATTTGCGGCTGGCGCTCTGCCATGGTGTCCGGGCGGGATTGCGGGAGACCAGACATGAAACAAGCAACGGCGGCGGCAGTGGTGGTCACGGGCGTGTTCGGAGCGCCCGCACTGGCAGCGGACGGACCGTCCTTCGAATGTTCGCGCGCGAAAAGCAGCGCCGAAGAACTGGTCTGTTCGGATGCCGAGCTTGCGGCGATCGATTGGCGGCTGGCTGAAACCTACGCTGGCGCCGTGGCGGCAGCGTAGCTGGACTCGAATGCGCAAGGCGCGCTGGACAGGCTGAAGGCGACCCAGCGGGGCTGGATCAAGGGCAGGGACGAGTGCTGGAAGTCCGAGGAGTTACGGGCCTGCGTCGAATTCTCCTACCTCACGCGCGAGGCGGAATTGACCGCGCTCTGGGTCTTGCAGGAGCCGTCGGCGGTGACCCGCTGGATCTGCGGCAGCGCTCCGGGAGAGGTGCTCAACGTCCTGTTCTTCGACTCGCCCTTGCCCGGCCTGCGTGCGGAATACGGCGACGGGATCGAGGCCATGCATCTGAGCCGGTCCGCATCAGGCGCGCGTTATGACGGCACGTTCGGCCGGTTCTTCTGGGAAAAGGGCGATGAGGCGATCCTTTCATAGTCCGAAGGTCTTGAGATAATGTGCGAGCAGACGGAGTGATGCCTGCATGATTACCTCTCGATTCGTCGCCGAGATGGCGCGCTACAATCGGTGGCAGAACGCCAGCCTGTTCGGCGCGGCGGCGATGCTGAGCGATGCGTCCCGGCGGCTGGACCGGGGTGCGTTCTTCGGTTCGATTCATCGGACGTTCAGCCATCTGCTCTGGGGTGACACGATCTGGATGAGCCGGTTCGACGGCTGGGACGCGCCCGAGGTGGGGATAGCGGAAAGCGCGGATTGGGTGGCGGACTGGGACGCGCTGTGCGCACAGCGGGCGGGGGCGGATGCGCGGATACTGGACTGGGCGGGCCGGGTGCAGGAAGCGGCGCTTCAGGGCGATCTGGCGTGGCACTCGGGGGCGCTGAAGCGCAACGTGGTCAAGCCGGTTGGGCTTTGCATCGCGCATTTCTTCAATCACCAGACGCACCACCGCGGACAGATCCACGCGATGCTGACGGCGGCGGGCGCGAGTCCGGGCGCGACCGACCTCTTCGCCATGCCGGACGACGCCTGATCCGGCGTCTGGGGTTTCCATCGCGATACCTGCGGACTAGGTCTGCAGGAGGACAGGCTTGGGGAGGGTGGACGATGCGCGCATTGCTGGTTGAAAAGGACGACGAGGGCAAGACGAGCGCCTCGGTGCAACAGGTCGACGAGGCGCGCCTGCCGGACGGCAACGTGACCGTCGCGGTCGAGTATTCCACGGTGAATTACAAGGACGGGCTGTGCATCGGTCCGGGTGGAGGGCTGGTTCGGACCTATCCGCATGTGCCGGGGATCGACTTTGCGGGGACGGTCGAGGCTTCGGACGACGCACGCTATTCCGTCGGAGACAAGGTCATCCTGACCGGCTGGCGCGTCGGAGAGGCCCGTTGGGGCGGTTATGCCGAGAAGGCTCGGGTCCGCGCGGACTGGCTTGTGCCGCTGCCGGAGGGCTTGACGACGCGGTCAGCCATGGCGGTCGGAACCGCAGGTTTCACCGCTATGCTTGCGGTCTTAGCTCTTGAAGATCACGGGCTAAACACAGGCAACGGCGAGGTTCTTGTGACGGGTGCGGCGGGCGGTGTCGGCTCGGTCGCGACCGCGATCCTGGCGCATCTTGGCTACGACGTGGCGGCGGTCACCGGGCGGCCGGAGACCGCAGACTACCTGTCAGACCTGGGCGCGACGAGGATCGTGCCGCGCGAGGAACTGGCCGAGACGGTCAAGCGGCCTTTGGAGACCGAAACCTGGGCGGGCTGCGTCGATGCGGTGGGCGGCGCGATGCTGGCCCGCGTGTTGGGGCAGATGAAATACGGCACGTCGGTGGCTGCGGTCGGCCTTGCGGGGGGGACCGGCTTGCCGGCCACGGTTATTCCGTTCCTGTTGCGGGGGGTCAACCTGCTGGGGATCGACTCGGTGATGCGTCCCTACGACGATCGTGTCCGGGCCTGGGGTCGGATCGCCAGCGATCTGCCGATGGAGAAGCTGGAGGCGATGGTTCAGCCCGCGACGCTGATTGACCTGCCGAACCTGGGCGCGGATATCCTGAAAGGCAAGATCAAGGGCCGCGTCGTCGTGGATGTGCGGGGCTGAGCCCCTCCGTCAGGGTGCCGCAGCCCGAAGGTCGAGGTTGAGGAGAAAGCCCGGCGCGCCGCTGATCGGCAGCATCGCCTGGATACGCGCGCCGTCCTGATCTCGGGCAATGGCGATGTCTGCCTGCTCGGTCAGGCCGCCGACGTCGAGCGTCCCGGCGGCGCTAAAGAGCGGAGCCTTGCCAGAAACGGTGCCCGAGAACTGCAGGATCGGGATCGCGAGAAGGTCGAGGAGAAGGGGCGCGTCCTGCCCATCGAGCGAATCGAGCGCGGCGAACAGGTCGAGCGTTCCGGTCTGCTCTGCCGCCGATCCGGGATCGAGCGCAAGATTCGCGTCCCACGCCGCGACCTGCCCTATCGGCGTATCGCGGCCCTCCATGAGCACCTCGATATTGCCCGATACGATCGGCCAGGCGGGCGGCGGCGCTGCCGCAAGCCGGTTGGCGCGGTCGAGTCCCATCGACAACCCGAGGGCCAGCGCCAGCGCCCAGAGCGTCAGGGCCAGAAGCGCCGGACCTGTCCGGCCCGCGCGACCGTCCGCACCCGGTGCCGGGCGTCCCGTTAGCATACGCGCCAGGGTGCCGTCCCGGTCGATGAGGGCGTGCTTCAAGGTGCCGACGACGTGCAGCAGGATCGCGAGGACAAGGAGCTTGGTCGCGACCCAGTGGACGCCACCGGTGATCTCGGCCAGGCCGGCGTTCTTCGGCACGAAGGGAATCGATTGGCCGAAGGGCCAGCGGATCGGCGCCAGGCCTTCGGTCGTGGCATGGCTGAGCCAGCCGGACAGCGGCACCAGGATCAGCGACAGGCTGAGAGTCCAGTGGACGGTGGTGGCGACGAGCGTCTCGAGGCGACGGTCGGGGTGAAGCGGCGCGGGGTGGGGCTGGCGGATGGTCCAGACGATGCGCAGGATGCCGACAGCCAGCGCCAGAATGCCGATTGTCTTGTGGAGCGAGAAGAGCGTGAACACGCGGGCGATGGCATCGTCGTCGACGAGAGCCGTCCGGTTGGCGACGAAACCCAGCGGCAAGGCGGTGAAGATCAGCAGCGCGGTCAACCAGTGCAGAACGCGCGCAAGGCTGCCGTAGCTTCTGTCGGTGTTGGTGGCGGGCATCGGAAACCTCCGTTGCCCGCTTGTTTAGCACCGAATTCCCGGCGCGTCAGGGGACGCTTTCGTCGGCAATGAAGCCACCGACGAAACTGGAGGTTCCCGCAAAACCTCCGGTGAAGTTTCCCTGGAAGGTGCCCGCAAGATTCTCCGCGCCGCTTCCGAAAACGCGCGCGTCAAGGTCGGTGCTGTCGAGTGTCAGCGGAGCCGAGCCCCCTGAAACGGGTTGCGACGCCGAGAGCGTCCCGGTGATTTCTCCTGTGCTGTTGATGCTGGCTGTTGCGATGACGATCTGCAAGCCTGGGTTGTCAAAGACAACGCCGCTGACTTGGTTCGTGGTGAAGTTTACGCTGAGAAGAGATTTGCCAGTCCCCGAGTCAGCGAATGACCCATCACTGTCGAATAACAGCACAACGGACTTGTCAGTGCCCTGATAGAAACCGGTACTCACCGAGGCAAGGTCATCTGGGTCTGTTTGGAAACCAAAAAAGCCTAAAAGGTCATCGCCAAAGGCCTCAGTCAACTCAAGATCCCGAAGATCACTGGCTGTTTCGTTAACCAGAATCTCGACCGAGCCGAAATTGAAGGTTCCGTCCATGTCGGGATCGGTCACTGTGATCGAGCGGCCGCCATAACTGATAAGCAACTCTGTTGTGCTGACGACTTCGACGGTCCCAACCCCTCGGGCCTGTCGCGGACCATCGGGAGTTTCCACGGTGCCAAAATAGTGCACGGGAAAAACCTTTCCCACGTAGTCGGCTGGAGCGACCGGAGCACCGATTGAATAGACCGGTGGTATGAAGATGCCCCCACCGTCTCCGCCGCCGCAGGCGGACAGGGACGCGATGAGCAGGGCAGAAGGTAACAGTCAGCGAGCGTGTCGTGACATGGTCAGGTCCTCGGAAATGAATGAAGAATAGAAACTCAAGTATGGACGGAGGTGAGCATACTTTCACAAGCGTGCGAAGCTTTGATTGCCCGGTTTCACGTTTCGGTCGTTGGTCAGCGTGTGGAGGGTTCGCTTGCCGGAGCCGCACAGCCGGGGTAGGACCGGGAAAAAGGCCGCAGGAGGAGCAGTCATGAGCCTGGCATTCGTATTTCCCGGACAGGGCGCGCAGACCATCGGCATGGGCCGTGATCTGGCGGACACCTATCCCGCGGCAAAGGCGGTCTTCGACGAAGTGGATGACGCGCTGGGGCAGAAACTGTCCGCCCTGATCTGGGAGGGCGACGCCGAGACGCTTACCCTGACCGAAAACGCGCAGCCGGCGCTCATGGCGACATCGATGGCGGCGGTCCGTGCGCTGGAGGCCGAGGGTGTCGGCGTGACTGCGGCGGCCTATGTCGCGGGGCATTCCTTGGGCGAGTATTCGGCACTTTGCGCGGCGGGTTCGTTCTCGATCGCGGACACGGCCCGCCTGCTGCGTATCCGAGGGCGCGCGATGCAGTCGGCGGTGCCGGTCGGCGAAGGCGCGATGGCCGCGATCCTGGGACTGGATTTCGCCACCGTGGCGAAGATCGCGCAGCAGGCCACGGAGGGAGAGATCTGCCAGGTCGCCAATGAGAACGATCCGCTGCAAAGCGTCGTCTCGGGCAACAAGGCGGCCGTCGAACGGGCGGTCGAGCTGGCCAAGGGCGCTGGCGCAAAGCGCGCGCTGATGCTGCCCGTCTCGGCTCCGTTTCACTGCGCGCTGATGACGCCGGCTGCGGCGGAGATGGCGCGTGCGCTGGACAGCGTCGAGATCCTGGCGCCCAAAGTGCCGGTTGTGTCCAATGTGCTGGCCGCTGCCGTGGACAATCCGACCCTCATCCGCTCGCTTCTGGTCGACCAGGTCTCGGGCCGCGTCCGGTGGCGCACGAGCGTCGAATGGATGGTCGAGAACGGCGTGACGGAATTCTGGGAAGTCGGGGCCGGCAAGGCCTTGTCGGGCATGATCCGGAGGATCGGGAAGGACGCGGTGACGCGCGCGGTGGGCAGCGCGGCCGAGGTGGCAGAAGCAGCGGCAGCTCTGGCGTAGCGCGGCGGCGTCGCAGTCCTCGGACGCCCGGAATACTTGGGAAAAGAAGAAGGAACTCTTGTGATGTTCGATCTGAGCGGAAAATCGGCGCTGGTGACAGGCGCTTCGGGCGGCATCGGGGCTGCGATCGCGAAGGCGCTGCATGGTGCCGGTGCGACGGTGGGACTGTCCGGGACGCGGGTCGAACCCCTGGAGGCACTGGCGGCGGAGCTGGGAGGGCGGGCGCATGTGCTGCCGTGCAACCTGTCGGACAGCGCGGCGGTCGCCGAGTTGCCCAAGCAGGGTGTGGAGGTGATGGGGGCAGTCGACATCCTCGTGAACAACGCCG
>CAZRNL010000207.1:0-3749 GCA_964601395.1 uncultured Silicimonas sp.
TACTGCGCGAAGACCGTGACGCCGACCACCGCGCGCTTGCCCGCCAGAGCGTGCCCGTCCTGGCGATCTGGGGTAGTGACGATCCGGTCATTCCGCTCGCAGCCATTGGTCGCCTGGCCAAACTGAACCCGGACGCGCACCACACTCAGATCCCTGGTGCGGGTCACGTCCTGCTGCAAACCCACCCGGCGCAGGTTTCCGAGGCGCTGCGCAAATTCCTGACGCTTTAGGCCGGATCCGCCAGTGGCACCTCGCGCCTGTTCTCCCGGATCGGAAGATGCACGATGGCGCTGAAGGCTCCGACCGCTATTCCGATCCACCAGACCAATGTGTAGGAGCCTGTGGCGTCATACAGGCGTCCGCCAAGCCATATGCCGGTGAAGCTGCCCAACTGGTGGCTCAGGAAGATGATACCGTACAGCGTTCCCATGTAGCGCAAACCGAACAGGTGGCCGACAAGCCCGCTTGTGAGCGGCACAGTCGCAAGCCAGAGCGACCCCATGCCGACCGAAAAGAGAAGCACCGTCTCCGGCGTTATCGGCGTCAGGATGAACCAGGCCCCGATGAGAGTGCGCGCGGTATAGATCGAGGCCAGAAGATATTTCTTCAGATAGTGCTTGCCAAGCCAGCCAGCCGTAAGGGTGCCTGCGATGTTGGCGAGGCCGATGATCGAAATCGCCGCAGCTCCCAGAAGCGACGTCGTCGTAAGCCCCAGTGAATGAAGCGTGCTTCCCGGCAGGATCGGCCCGCACATCTCGGTTACCATCGCGGGAAAATGCGCAACGATGAAGCCAAGCTGATAACCGCAGGAAAAGAACCCCATGAAGATCATTGCATAAGACGGATCGCGGAAGGCCCGGCCAAGGACCACACCCATGCTTTCATCCATGGCAGATCTGGACATGACGGGGGTGCGCAGGAACGGCAAGGCAAAGAGCACGCACAAGATCAGTGCGGCGAAAACAAAAAAGACGCTTTGCCAGGGCATCACCGACAACAGCCCTTCAGCCATCGGCGCGCCGATCACCTGTCCAAGCGACCCTGCCGCTGTGGCGATTCCCAAGGCCATCGATCGGTTCTCGTCCGAGGCCGAACGCGCGATGATCGCAAGTATGACTCCAAAGCCTGTGCCTGCGACGCCGAGTCCGACCAGAACCTCAAGGCTCTGAAGAGCGAAGGGTGTTGTCGCAAAACCTGACAGGACCAAACCGCCGGCGTAGAAAAGCGCTCCCAGGAAGATTGCTTTCCTGTCACCAATCCGCTCGGCGATGGCTCCGAAGATTGGCTGACCGATCCCCCAGAACAGGTTCTGGATTGCGATTGCCATCGAGAACTCTGCGCGAGGCCATCCGAAATCCTCGGCGATGGGGATCTGAAACACTCCAAACGAGCCTCTGATCGCGAAACTGATCGTGATGATGAAACAGGCGGCCAGGAGAATCGGGTTAATGAGCGATGTGCGCGGTGTCATGACACCGAAGCAGTTGCTGATCGGCTGGAATACGTCAAATGCGAATTGCCAATGCTTCGGATCAGGAATCTTGATCCGGTGCTAGCTGGCCAGCATCCTCAAACCTTGAGTCACGTCGGTCCGGACAGCCAGTCGCAGCCCGGGCTCATCTCCGGCCCGAAGTGCGGCGAGGATCAGTCGATGATTCGCCGGAACTTCGGTCCGTCGTAGACGACCGTAAAGTTTTCGCATCGTCGGTCCCAGCTGCAACCAGACCGTTTCGGCCGTCGCCAGCATCGCGGGTGCCTGGGCGCGAAGATACAGCGTACGGTGGAACTCGAGGTTGTGCCTGATATAGAGCACCGCATCTCCCTTGCTGACCGCCTCGCCGATGGTGCCGTTGATTGCCTGAAGGCGGTCGATCAGCGCCAGATGCGCGCGCGGCAGAGCGCGGCTTGCCAGTTCGGTTTCGATCAGCGCCCGCAACGCCGCAAGCTCCTCGATCCGTTCGTTGGTCAACTCCGGCGTCGAGACCCGGCCCGAGTTCGACATCGTCAGCGCACCTTCCGCAACCAATCGCTGAACCGCCTCGCGAGCGGGTGTCATCGAGACACCGAACTCTTTTCCGATGCCACGAAGCGTCAGCGCATGCCCGGGTTCGATCTCGCCGTGCATGATCCGAGACCGGAGCGCGCGATACACGCGGTCATGAGCGGACGGAACTGGGTCTGTGGCTCGGCTTGACATCGGTAAACGTGATCACGGGTGAGGCGAGACGTCAATCGGGTTCGGCCTGCAATTGACCTGGCGGTTTGTCGATCGTCTGCCGGTCGGCATCCTATCCAAAGCGGAACCGGTGCAGTCCGTGCCCTTCGCGCCGGAGCCACGACCTCGGCGCATCGAAGCCAGGGCAGATGTCGCGCACCACGGACCAGAAGGCGGGCGAATGATCCATCCGCACAAGGTGTGCCACTTCATGTGCGGCGACGTAGTCAAGCACTTCCGGCGGCGCCAGAATCAGTCGCCATGAGAACATCAGGTTGCCTGTCGAGGAACACGACCCCCACCGCGACCGCGCATCCCGGAGTGTCAGACGTCCTGGGGTACGGCCGACCGACCGGACATAGCGTTGGACGGCTTCGTCCAGCCGGTCGCGTGCCATGTGTTTCAGCAAAGCTCCCACCGCTGGCCCTGCCCGCCCATCCGGGACGACAAGTGTGCGGCCTTCAAGCCGCGCGGCCCGCCCCGCTCCGGTCACGACATTGCGCACGATGCCTTCGACAGGCAGTTCTGCTCCCGGAATCACATCCATGAACGGGGCCCGGCGTGACAGCGCGCCAGCGATCCATCCCGATTTTTCCTCGGCGAACCGTCGGGCCTCGCGGTCGCTGGCCCCTTTCGGAATCGTCAGTGTGACCCGCCCGTCGAGCTGGGATACGCGAAGCGACAATCTCCGCGCCCTACCCGAGCGTCGCACGACAATGTCGACTCCGGGGTTGCCTGCCAGTGTGATCTGCCCCATATGCGCTGTTCCGATTATTCTGCAGCCTGTTTTCAGGCCAAAGACTATCGGGATCGGACCGCCCCCGTCCAGCACTCGCGCGCGAACGGCGAAAGCCTTTGACAGCCCCGGTGTGTTGTGGCATCGGACGCAGCAATCCAGTGACATGAGACAGGAAAAGAGACAGACCATGCCCAAGGAAGAATGGGGCAAGAAGCGCATTTGCCCGACCACCGGAAAGCGGTTTTATGATCTGAACAAGACTCCGATCGTCAGCCCCTATACCGGCGAAGTGGTCACGCTCGATACCGGAAAGGGCAGCCGCACGCTGGTTGCCGACAAGTCCGACAAACGCTCGAAGCCCGAAGTCGAAGCCGAGGCCGAGGACGAAGAACTGGTTCTCGAGGACGACGATACGGATGTCGATCTGGGTGATGACATCCTCGAGGACGACGACGAGGACGATGTGTCGCTCGACGACATAGCGGATGTCTCGGCCGACGACGACGAGATCTAGATTTTCTCTTGCGCCAAAGGCGCAGAGACATTAACTGACGCGGGCGCAGGCTGAAGGGCCTGCACCCGGATGGGGCCTTAGCTCAGTTGGGAGAGCGCTTGCATGGCATGCAAGAGGTCAGGGGTTCGACCCCCCTAGGCTCCACCAAACCCCTTCAAGTGATTGAAATGCAGCGGATTGTCCCAGCGGCATTCTGTGCACGGCGCGGGCGGGCGTTCGGCGAGACCCCGAAGCGCGAAGCCCTGTCCTCCGCAGCCGCCATCGCCGCGGCGTGCTTGCGC
>CAZRNL010000207.1:3759-5852 GCA_964601395.1 uncultured Silicimonas sp.
GTCAGGGGTTCGACCCCCCTAGGCTCCACCAAATTCCCGTACCAGAAAAGTGTTTGCGCAAATCGGAACTCCGCCGGTTTTGCGGCGTCACCTTCCCATTGTGCGTTCCTAGTTTTTGACCGGAGCGGATCGGCCGGCAAGCTTCTGACCTGCAAAGTACATACAGCGGCGACATCGAACGACAGCTCTGGGCTCAAAGCTGACACACGACGGCTTACATGATATACTGAGTAGCGGAGAAGGGTCGCAGATGTTCGACATAGACGCATTCATTGCCGACTGCATCGAAGCCGTCGAGAATGACTCAACGCACAAGACGGCCGCAGAGATCATGCGGCGCGCCATGTCAGATCCCTCGGCGGTGCTGGCCGCGTTGGGAGAACCCTCGGAACCCGGGATAACGCCACTCTACCAGTCATCCAAGCTGACGATCCTGAATCTCGCCTGGAAACCTTCAACTACGATTCCTCCTCACAATCACGAAATGTGGGCAGTGATCGGTATTCTTGGCGGTCGCGAGGACAATATTTTCTGGAGGCGTATCAAAGATCACCCGGACGGACTGATCGAAGCTGCCGGCGCGAAGGCACTGTTGACCGGCGACGTCTGCCCGATGGGCCCGGACATCATCCACTCGGTCACCAATCCCATCCCGCGTCTGACGGCCGCCCTTCATATCTACGGGGGCGACTTCTTCGAAGCCGAAAGAAGCGAGTGGGAACCCGAGCAACTTACTGAACAAAAGCTCGACATTGAGGAAGTTCGCGCGCGGTTCTCGACTTGAGTTTCCATATTTCCCAAGTGTTCGCTAAGTCCGCTACTCGGAACAGGCACCGATAAGTCCAAGGTTCGGTTCGCCACTTAGGCTCCTGAGACCGAGGCAGCGAATGCGCGCCGCCCCTTCCACCACGTCTCCGCTTCTTGTTCGATCAACGTGGCACAATGCCGTGCGAGTTGGTCGGGATCGACCGTCTCCAGAGAGCGATCCCCACCGTACTGTCCCGGAGCAAAAGAAAACCAGGAATCGCTTAAGAGGCCGTCGCCCAAAGGCTTCGCTCCCACGCGCCAGTGACCGGACAAATAGTTTTCGTTCTCGATCAGACGGCCAGTCATGGATAGACGAAGCTTTCCCGGTTCGACGTCCCGAAATGGACCCGAAACATTCCTGCGCTCGGGATCAGCAAAGCCGAGATTGATGCAAAACCTCTCGCCGACCTTGTTGAACTGAAAGTTCGCAAGGCAGACGAAGCCATCTTCTTCCCGATAGAAATTCGGGAACGAACCCTTGAAGCCCATCGTCCTCAAAAGTGGCACGCAATGGTCACTCAGAGCTCGGGTAATCTCTGCAGTGGTCGTCATTTGCTATGGAGCTCCGTTCCCTGGCATGATGCAAATTTTATGGTTCTCTTGCCGACTCTTCAATCACTGAAAGCGCTTGGGCGAAGGCGCTGGCCCAGCGAAACCAGACATGGCCACAAGCACACTGAAAGCGTGCTTGTGTCCGCATTGCTTCCAATCGCGAAAGCACCCCGGCCGGCTTCGTTTGTCTTGCGTCCGACGGGTGCCTATGCGGAGGATGTCAGCGCAGCCGCATCTCCGTTTCCGCGTCGAAGAACATGACCCGCGATACGTCATAGCCCGGCTTGACCTCGGTGCCCGATGCGACGGCATCATCTCCCTTGCTTTCGACGACCAGCGGTTCGCCGGTCGGTGTCGAGATATACTCGTAGGCCACACCTCCGAGTTGCTCGGTAATGTCGACCTTCAGGCTCGACGGGGTAGCCGTGAGCGTCATGTCCTGCGGGCGAATACCGACGATCACGGTATCACCCTTTGCCGGCAGGCCGACGTCGGTGGCGATCACGTCGCCGCCAAGGCCCGGGACCTCGACACCGCCTTCCACCACTCTTCCCGCCAGGAAGTTCATCGACGGCGAACCGATGAAGCCTGCCACGAACTTGTTGTCGGGATTGCGGTAAAGCTCCATGGGCGCGCCGACCTGTTCGATCCGACCAGCGCGCAACACCACGATCTTGTCCGCCAGCGTCATCGCCTCGACCTGATCGTGGGTCACGTAGACCATCGTTGCGCCG
>CAZRNL010000208.1:0-5826 GCA_964601395.1 uncultured Silicimonas sp.
GCGCGCCTCTTCGCCGAGGCGCTGCAGGGCGACCAGCGCGTCGGCGATTTCCGCGTGATCGCGTCGCACCAGGAAAGCCTCCACAGCCACGATGCGGTGTCGGTCCTGACCGAGGGCGACACGTTCGAGGGCGTCAGCATCGACCCGCGTCTCTTCGCGACGCTGATCCACGTCGGTTGAGGGTTTCGCGCGTCCGCCGGCCGGTCTAGCATGCGCCCGAACACTTCGGACGGGGCGTCAGCAATGGAATGGGCATGCAGGTGCGGTGCTTTCGCGGCGGAAGCCGATACGTCCGGCGGCCTGAGGGCGGTCTGCTATTGCAACTCCTGCAGGGACTTCGCCAGCCGCATGGGGGCCGAAGATGCTCTCGATGAAGCGGGCGGCAGCGATCTCTACCAGGTCGCGCCCGAGAGAATACGGTTCCTGCGTGGGGCTGAGAACCTCGCGTGGCTGAAGCTCACGCCCAAGGGTCCGGTCCGTTGGTTCACGAGCTGCTGCAATACGCCGGTCGCCACCACGCTGGAGACGCCCGCGATACCGTTCGTGACATTTCAAAGCCACCGTTTTGCCGATCCGGCGGCCCTTGGCCCGGTTACGATACGTGTCTTCCGCAAGGACGCTACGGGCAGGGCCCCCGACGATGGCGGAGGGGCGCTGAAACTCTACGCCAATTTCGGATGGCGCACGCTGAAATCCAAGCTGTCGGGGGGATCGAAGCGCAATCCGTTCTTCGGCCTCGACGGCACACCTGTCGCGCCGGGCCTTCCGGTTGCCGATTGACTTGAGCAGCAGCCCTTGCGAAGCCTCGCGACATGTTTGACCTGCGCCCCGTAGGATATGTCATCGGTCTGCTTGTCGCGGCGCTGGGCGTCACGATGCTGGTGCCCATGGCCGTGGACCTGTGGATCGGGAACGGACATTGGGGCGTGTTCCTCGAATCCGCCATTCTCACGGCACTGACCGGCGGGCTTGTGGCCTTGGCCTGCGCCAATGCGGTGACGGGCAAGATGCGGATTCAACAGGTTTTCCTGATGGCGTCCGGTGTCTGGATCGTCCTGCCCATTTTCGGCGCCATACCCTTCGTGGAAGGAGCGACCGGCGCGAGCGTGACGGATGCCTATTTCGAGGCGATGTCGGGGCTGACGACGACGGGATCGACGGTCTTCGTCGGACTGGACGACCTGCCGGCCGGGCTGTTGCTCTGGAGGTCGATGCTGCAGTGGTTCGGGGGGATCGGTATCATCGTTGTCGCGATGGCGTTCCTGCCGGAGCTGCGCGTGGGCGGCATGCAGATTTTCCGCTCGGAGGCGTTCGATACGGACGGCAAGGTGCTGCCGCGCGCCGCCGAGATCGCCTCACGCATCTCGATCGTCTACCTTGGACTGACCGTGGCTTGCATACTGACCTACGTCGCGTCCGGCTTCAGCTTCTTCAACGCAGTGAACCACGCGTTGACGACTATTTCGACCGGGGGGTTCTCAACCCATGACGCGTCGTTCGGAGAGTATCAGGGCGCACCCGAGTACGTGGCCTCGGTCTTCATGATTCTGGCCAGCCTGCCATTTGTCCGCTACGTGCAGATCCTCGCAGGAACCACCGAACCGCTGTTTCGCGACACTCAGGTGCAGACGTTCATGGTCGTCATTCTGCTTCTTGTGATCACGGTCGCTTCCTACCGGCTGCTTGCGAACGGCGACGATCTGCTCCACGCGATTCGGGAGGCGACGTTCAACGTCACTTCGATCATCACCGGTACGGGGTATGCGAGCGTCGATTACCAGCTTTGGGGCACGTTCCCGATTGCTCTGTTCTTCTTTATCGGGCTGGTCGGCGGCTGTGCCGGATCGACTTGCTGTTCGGTCAAGATTTTCCGCTACCAGATCATGGTCGTGGCGATCATGAACCAGATCCGACGCATCCACAGCCCTCATGGCGTCTTTCAGCCCAAGTATCGGGGGCAGACACTTACCGAGGACGTGATTTCGTCGGTAACTGCGTTCATGACGTTGTTCTTCGTCACGCTGGGAGTTCTTTCGGTCTTGCTGAGCGCGACGGGGCTGGATTTCGTCACCTCCGTCAGCGGGGCTGCGACGGCTATAGCGAATGTGGGGCCGGGGCTGGGAGACATCATCGGACCGGCGGGCAATTTCTCGACACTGAATGATCCCGCCAAGTGGATTCTGACGTTCGGAATGCTTTGCGGACGGCTGGAACTGATGGTGGTCTTCGTGCTTTTCACCTCGCGTTTCTGGAGGGCCTGATGCGACCATTGGGTGTGGAGCTGGCGGCCATGCTGAAGGAACGGGGAGTGGATACCGTCTTCGGCATTCCCGGCGTCCACAATATCGAGATGTACCGCGGCACCGAACAGGCCGGCCTCCGCCACGTCCTCGCCCGCCACGAGCAGGGCGCGGGCTTCATGGCCGACGGCTATGCGCGCGCCTGCGGCAAGTCTGGCGTCAGCTTCGTGATCTCGGGGCCGGGGCTGACCAATATCATGACGCCGATGGGCCAGGCCTATTCCGACAGCGTGCCGATACTGGTCATCTCGACCGTGCTGGACGAGACGGCGGCGCGGCGCGGTCAGCTGCACCAGATGCGGGACCAGGAAGGCGCCGGGCGCGCCGTTGCCGAATGGTCCGAGACGGCGCGGACACCCGAGGCCGCGTTCGGTCTGGTCGACAGGGCGCTGGCCATGCCGCTCACGGGGCGTCCGCGACCGGCGGTCGTCCATGTTCCGATATCGGTCCTCGGAGGCGATGCCCCTTGCTTTCCCGCCGGCGGAATGGTCGACGGGCTGCTGGGCCAATGCTGGGACGAACATGTCGCGGCGCTGGCGCATGCCCTGCGCCAAGCGAAACGCCCGCTGTTCCTTTTCGGCGGCGGCGCGCGCTGGATCGACTTCGCCGGTCCGGTGCTGGAGCGATGGAACGCTGCCAGCATGACCACCTATGCCGGTCGCGGCGTGGTGCCGCCCGGCGCGCCGCTCCACTTCGGCTCCTACCTTGCGCGCCCCTCCAGCGTCGAGGTGCTGAACCGGGCCGACGTGATTTTCGTCTTCGGCTCCGAGCTGGCCCAGGGCGATCTCTGGCGCGACAGGCTCGGCACCGACGCGCGGCTTTTCCGCGTCGATATCGACCCCGAGGTGCTGACCCGGCCCGGTCAGTATCCCGTGTTCGGCGATGCCTTCGGGGTGTTCGAGGACCTGTCGCGGAAGGTGGAGGAGCGGCTGGACACGGACTGGACTGCCGCCGAGGTCGCCGCAACGCGCGCCAGGTGGAAGGCCGAGATCGAGGCCGAACGTCCCGGCATCGTGCCGGTTTGCGACGCGCTCTCCGCCGCACTGCCCGAAAACACGATGATCTTCTCCGACATGACCCAGTTCGCCTATGCCGCGCTGGAAGTCTGGGACATGGCCCGACCGGGGCACTGGCATCACCCGTCGGGTTTCGGCACGCTGGGCTACGCGCTGCCCGCAGCCATCGGGGGCGCGCTCGGCCATGACGGGCCGGTCCTTGCCATCGCGGGCGACTACGGTTTCCAGTACACCATCCAGGAGCTTGGAACCGCCTCCGAACTGGGCCTCTCACTTCCGATCCTGCTCTGGGACAACAACGCGCTGGGCGAGATCCGCGACAACATGGTCTCGGCCCAGATCTCTCCCGTGGCGGTCACGCTGAAGAACCCCGAATGGCGGCACCTCGCCTCGGCCTATGGCTGCGGCTATGCCGAACCGGCAAGCCTTGCGGAGCTTTGCGAGACGATCAACGCCGCCTTCACGGAGGGCCGCCCGACGATCATCCGGGCGACGCCGAAGCTGGCTGCCTAGGCGGGTTTCGAACCGTTCCCGAAGCGAATGCGGTTCAGTTCCAGCAGCTTACCAGAACGGTCAGGTCTGCGGCCAGCAGCGTAAGATCCTCGGGCGCCATGGGATCTCCTGCGTCGGCTGCCGCCGGGTTGATCCCATTGGCAGACAGGAATTCCGCCAACACAGGTGCATCGGCGGCGAAAGCCACGCTGCCCGGCAGTTGCCGGGTACCGGGGTCACGCGGCAGGAGCATCCCCATCACCGCACCGGAGCCGTCGAACACTGGGCCGCCGGTGTCGCCATCCTCGCTTGCGATTTCCAGCCGTTGAACGCGGTCATCGCCGTCCAGCCCCTTGATGTCGGCCAGAGTGCCATAGGTCAGTGACGGAGCCGGCAGGATGCCGCCATATGTGTATCCCGCTAACGCGATGTCGGAACTTATCCGGGGCTCGGCAGCTGCCAGACGCGCAACCGACAGCGGAGCGAGTTCCTCGCGTGGGCGCAGAAGGGCAAGGCCCATCCCCGTGTCCTCGGCAGCGATATCGGCCTCGGTCTCTTCGTTCAAGACGATGCGCGTGCATTGGCGCACCGCTTCAGTGGTGGTCAGGACTCCGCCGGCGCTGTCGATGAAGAAGCCCGAGCGCGACCGTTCCGGACGGCGAATTTCGAGACCCGCCAGCAGGTCGATGTTCTGGTTCGCGCCGCCGGTACCAAGGGTGTCGGGCAGGACCCCTTCGGTGGGTCGGAAGCTTTGCTCCATCATTGCGAGGGCCAGCTGGAAACGCTTGTCGTCGCCCGATGGCCAGACCAGAGTAAAGCCCTTGACCGCACCTCCGGTGACGCGTGCGAACGTGTGTGACATGATCTTGTCGTTTGCGCCCGTCAGCGTGAACTCGGAGGCGCCGACGTTGCGGCGACCGTCCATGGGCACGATTTCCAGCGTCTGCATGATGTCGAACAGGGCCGTCAGGGTGAACTGGTCGCCAGTCTGGCTGATCAGCAGCACGCGCACGCCGTCATCGGTTTTTGGTGCATAATGCGCAAAGGGCGGCTCGTAACGGTCGAAAGCGACAAGGCCTGCGGGCATGTCGATCGAGATGCCGGCCTGAGCGTCGTTGACGGGACGCATGTCAAGCGAGGCCAGCGCGTTGCGGTAATTGTCGATCAGTTCGCGGCGTTGCAGCGTCGTCAGAACGCCCGTCGGCTCATAGCGTTTGGCTTCCTGCCAGGCGGCCATGGCGCGCCGGGTTCCGGCACCGAAGGACGCGTCGATGATCGAGTTGTAGAAACCCTCCCAGCGCAGCGCGATCTGGATGATCTCGCGGTCTTCGCGCGTAAGGTCGCGCTCGCCCCTTTGGGCTTCTGCCAGCGTTTCCTCGCCCGGCTCGAGCGGCGGGAGCGGTTCTGTCGTCGGGGCGACGAGTGCCGTCCGGTCTCCGCTGCCGAAAATCGGGTCGCGAAAATTGCGCCCGTCCGCGATGAAGGCATCGGACGGAATGGCGCGCTGGCCTCGCAGCTGGAGGAGAACGCCCCGAGCCTCGTCTTCCGAGTAGGGACCGAGAACAACGGCGTACCAGCCGGAATTCAAACGGAATCCGTTCACGTCCGGCAGCCGCGCAGCATAATCCGCCGCCCGTACCAATGCTTGCGTTTCGTTTGGTTGGGCTTCGATCTGCACCCAGGTCTGCGCCCATGCCAATTGACCCCAGACCGCGACCATCAAAAAGGCCGCAACTCGCATGAAAATCTTCATCTCAATCCTGTTCAAGTAAGTGCCCCCCGGCGGGTTTTACTGGTTCTATCAAAGCATGTGCCACATGCACGCGGATTCAAGGGCCATTCGATTGACCCTTTCCGGGCTGTTGCCTATTGAGAACGCGAATTCAAGCCAGCGGAGCCGAACATGGCATCGGTCGTACGTCCACGGTCTTTTCAGGAGATCATCCTGCGCCTTCAGTCCTATTGGGCGGCGAGGGGTTGCGCGATGCTGCAGCCCTACGACATGGAGGTGGGCGCGG
>CAZRNL010000209.1:0-211 GCA_964601395.1 uncultured Silicimonas sp.
CCTCGACGCCCCAGAGGTTGCGGTTCTGGCAGACGGCGCGGAGATAGAAGCTCGCCATGCCGAGCGTCTTGGCGCCCACCTCGGAGTTCCAGCAGTAGAAGCCCCGGAAGTAGAGGTCGGGTGAGCCGTCCGGCAGCCGACCGGCCTCGATTGGATTGAGGTCGTCGACAAGGAAGAGGAAGACGTCGCGATCGGAGGCGTAGAGCGTGGT
>CAZRNL010000209.1:221-5781 GCA_964601395.1 uncultured Silicimonas sp.
ACCAGTCGAGCACGCCCGGCACTTTCCAGCGCGTGTCGCCGATGCCGTTACCCGCGATCCGCTGCACGGCGGCGACCAGCTCGTGATCGTAGATGCGGCCATAGTCGGGGCCGGTGACGGCGCGTAGCTCGATCCGTCCGTCGTCGGTTTCGAGCGTCTTGACCTGTTCGGCGCGGTGTGAGGTCAGGCCGTATTGCAGGTTGATCCCGGCCAGTGCCGCGGGGAGTTGGCGGAGGTAGGCCGCAGGGGCGCCGACCAGGCTGGCGAGCTGCCCGAAGCTCCAGTGGGTCGGCGCGACTGGCGCGTCCGACCCGGGCAACAGCAGGGACAGGCGTTCCGCATCGTCGCGGCTGGCCTCCACCCGGACTGCGGCGCTCTCCACAGTGCGGGTGCGGCTCCGCTCGCTACGGCCCTTCACCGAGGCGAACAGGTCGGTCAGCGACAGGTAGCGCTCGTCGGCCGGGCGATTGAACCACTCTGACGAGACGCGGCCGACCCGCTCGCCGCGGCTGACATCCACCTTGTAACCGCCGGTCGTGTCACGGCGCGCATCGAGAACTTGCATATTCATGGGACCAAATCTCCACGACGGGCGCGGGAGCCTCTCTCCCACCTATTCACCCGTCACGAAAACCGGCCCGCACTCTCACTCTCAGGGGGTGTTGCGGGGTCTCCCCGCAGAAAGGGTCGGTCGAGACCTTGGGCTCGGCCGCAGGGGAAGGCTTTCCCCCTCGCGTCCATCCTTCGCGGATGAAAATTTTCACGAGGGCCGGAGAACCGTGGATCAGGCTCTCAGTAGCGTCGTCTTGGTCAGGAGACCTTTTCTCGCAGCCACGATGACAGGCCGGCATCGAGTACCATGCGGGAAAGCTTTTGCGGACCAAGAAGTATCACGCCTGCCGGACCGCTTCCCTCTGCGATGTCGCCGGAGTGCCAGACGAAGAACATCCGTTCATAAGCGTCCGCCTCTGCCAGGCGGGCGACATAGTCGTTCAAGGCCGTGGCTGTGGCCTGTGATTTGACCTGAACGAAGGCGCGCTCGGCTGTGCTGGGCAAGATAAGCTCCAGGTCCACAGTCTTCTGGGTGCGTCCGACCTGGCTTACCCGGCGCCAACCGCTGGTCGAGAAAACGAGATCGACGAGGAGCTCGAAGTCTTGCCAGGTGAGAAGGCGCATCAGATCCACGATCGCCGTCATCAGCACGCGTTCGGCCTCTTCGGCGGCGGCGACCTCGGGGGAGAGCTGATCGCCAAGCTTTCGCAGGAGATACTCTCCCGCCCGAACATCGCAGATCGTCCCCCGGAACATCTGCACCTTCAGCAGACGTCCCGACAGCCGGTCGGCCGAGAGCAGGGTGCCGTTGACGCTTGTGTTGCGCCATCCTTCTGCGGTTTGACGACGGTGGCTGCGATCATCGAGCAATTCGACGGAGCCGGTGGGTCGGCACCAGTATAGAAGTCCGCCGACGAACGTGATGAAGATCGAATGCTCGTCGGCCTCGTAATAGGCTCGGATCTGATTGACATCGCGGGTCGCGGCGCCGGCATCACCGCGGATGGTTTTCATTGCCTCCCAGACACCTTGCCAGTCGCCGCGAGCACACAGGTCGTGCGGCGCCTCTCGATAGCCGAAGCGGAGAACCCCCTCGCGCAGGCTTTCGGCCTCCCAGTCTCCGCCGCGACCGAGTTTGATGTAGTATAGGTGGGAGGCCGTGACAGCGGTCATTCAGAGATCAAGCCTCGCCTTCGCATACTCTATCGATCTCTGATCGGACGCGTTGGGCGATCCGATCGAGTTGCACGAGTAGAGCGACGTCGCCTGCCTCCGCCAATCGGTCTGGAAGGTGCCGTAGGTCGTCGCCCGCAAAGAGAATGAAGTCGTAGTACGGCGGCCAAGCCATCAGTGTCGTGCCTGCGGCGCTTGGGTCCCGCGCAAACACCTTTCGAACATCGTCACGCGAAGCGATGCCATTTGCCTGTTCGAATGAAAGGCCAAGATCAATCAGTTGCTTCGCCAGGCGCATCAGGCACAGGTCGACTAAGCCAAAGCGTTTCCACTTGGCGCGGACCTGGCTCAAGTCGGGAGCCGGTGAATCGCGATGAACGAACGGCGCCATCAATCCGCTCGAACCGAGCAAGCCACGTTTCAGGTATGAGCGTAGCCCCTCGTACCCAATAGAGACGATTTCCGCTGCCTTCGCCGTCGTGACGGTCTGTTCCATTGCGCACCTAATTCGGTTCTGTCAGAACCAATATGTGCAGTATAGAAAATGGTGTCAATAGGACCAATCTTTCTCCTGAAGGGGAGGTTGTGATGCCGGGGATTATTTGAGCGTCATGCGGACGATTTCGGGAGATGAAGCGAGGGCGCTGATCGAGAGCCAGTTGGCTGCGCACGGCCACGGCGTGCTCTCCGTCCTCGCGCAGTATCGGCGCGAGGACGCGGTGGCGCCATGGCATGAGACGATCCGGGCCGTCGAGGAATTCATCAATCTGCCGAGATTCGGGATCGCCGACGATCGGCTTCGCGCTTGGTTGTGCGCGGTCCGATTGGACAGCGGGTTTGTTTCAAATCCGGGTCCGACATGGCTGGCCGTGCGTCAGGCGCTCGCGCCCCATTTCGAACCATCGGTTATTGCCCGGTTCACGCGGATCATGCTGTACGCCGGGGCGATGGGTGTGGCCTTTGCCGCGCATGGCCAGGACGCTCGTAGCGCCAGCATCACGCTCGACACGATCGGCGGGGCAGTCGATTATCTTCAATCGCGGCGACGGCACTTCGTCTCGCTGCTTTACACCATGCCCGGTGCGTGTTCCGGCTCGCTGGTTCTTCAGCCCTATGAGGCGCTGACCGTCCTTCTGCCCCAAGTCGAGCATAGCTGCATCGCCATCACCGGCTTTCACCATAAGCTTGCGCTGCTCGAGGTGCTGCCGGATTTCAGCCTGGAGGTCGACAGCATTGGCGCGATGGCCAGCCATGGCTTCGAGACCTTGGACGACTATTTCCTCGAGCCGGAACGTGCGTCGATTCATGTGATGGCCGAGCTGCGGGGTGATCAGTTCACGATGCCGGCTATGGAACCGGTGGATGGCCGGAAGATTTTCTCGGCCGCCGAACTGCGAAACGGCGTGAAGCTGATCGGCGCGACCTATGAGGCGTTCGGCCTCAAGGACTCCGACTTTTCGGCCATGGGCATGCTGGTGATCGCCTTCGCCCGCTACACCCGAGACGATTATTATGTCGAGATCGAGAAGGAGAAGTTTCGCTCGATGCTGCGCGCGCAGAACGAGTTGGATCCCGCCGAACTCGAGACGTTGCTGGTGAACATACCCTCGGACTACGCGACCAACACCAATGCCTATCAACCGTTTCTGGACCTGGGCGATCGGGTTGTCTCGAACGTCAATCTGCTGTCTCGCTTTCTATACGCTTTCAAGAATGTCCACCTCGGCAGCCGCCGGCGCTTTCAAATTCACGCGGGCTTTATTTTTGAGGACATGGTGAAGCGTGACTTGGAGGCCATGGGCTTCACCGTGACGAACATCAAGCGCATCAATCGGAAGGAATTCGACGTCGTCGCTACCCATGACGGTGTCATCTTCAACATCCAATGCAAGAACAACTGGATCGATCTGTCGAAGATCGAGGCTGAACGTAAACTGTTCGTCCGGTATAATCGTTCTCTGACGAGTTACTATTCACGAGCGCTGAAAAAGGAGCGCGGTCGCGAGCATCTGCTCAAGCAGGAACTGGGCATGGACAAGGTCGTGCATTACGTCGTCAGCCGGTTTCCGGTCATTGGCGCCGGCGCAGCGGTTATCAACTACAATCAGATCGAACGGCTTCGTCCCGCCCGTCGGGTGGGCGCGTGATGACCGGCGTTTCAGGAATCGGCCAGCTGCTCGCGCGGTTCACAGGTCCGGATCTGACACAAACGCTCGCTCGGATCGAGAGCGGGGTTCGCGGCGTAACGGCGGAGGGTTGTGCGAGCTTTCTCGAAAGCGCGGGGGCGGGTCGAGAGGCACTGGCCGCGGCGGCGGAGATGAAACGGCTGGCCGGCCAAATCAACGTTACGATCCATGCGCTCGGCATCCTGTTGTGCCTTCCACACATCCTCGAACCGGATGAGCAGGTGGAATATGTGTCCCTTGGCGCTGGAAACACCGGACGCGATTTTGATCTGGAGACCAATCTGCGGGTCGCCGAATTCAAGTTCATCCGATGGCGGGGCGGTGCGGAATCGATCCGCCAGAATTCGGTGTTCAAGGATTATGTGATGCTCGCGGAGCATCCTACGGGGAAACGGAAGCACCTCTACCTGCTCGGGACCGAGCACGCGCTGAAGTTTTTGCGAGGCGGCCGGGCGCTATCGAGCGTGCTGAGCCGGAATGACAAGCTGCAGAAGATGTTTTCTGATCGCTTCGGCGAGACGTTTCGGACCGTCGGAGACTATTACGCGGCCCACGCTAACGCGGTGCGGATCGATGATGTCTCGCCATGGCTTTCGGAACTGGCCGAGGAGCTGATCGCGGAGCCGGATGCTGAGTCAGACGATTAGGGCGCTGGTCGGGTGACCCTGGGACGGCGCGCCCCGTGTTGGGCCGGTGGCCGTGTCGCGGTGAGGAGAGCTTCCTCGGCGTTTTTCTGCGGCCCCATGAAGCCCATGTGGTCGGCGATGTAGGCTCCGAAGGCTTTTGGATCGTCAGCCAATGGCATGGGTGCTGCGTAGGTGAGCGGCAGAAATGCAGTCAGCGCGATCCGATAGAGCGGTGCGGCATATTCGAAGATCGTCCGCTGCGGCGTGGAAAGGTCGAGATTGCTGCGCTCCACCGGGTTGCCGTGGAGGAAGTCGTTTCGGCATTCGTAGAGCACTTGGTAGAGCCACGATGCCAGCGTACGCTTCACCTTAGCTTTTCCGCCCGTGTCGTGCGCGAGCTGGCCGCTCGCGGGGATTGCCCAAGGCGTGCGCTCGATCATTTCGAACACCTTATCCCTGTTAGCTTGGCCGCTTCCGCCGGGATGCACGAGGATCTCGAACGCGCTGACCCAGAGGGAGACGACGCGCCCGAGGTCGTAGAACGTCGTGTCCGTTCCTGCGGGCAGGAGCGAAGCCTGATACGCCATGTTGAGGGAACGCATCAGCGCAACATCTTCCCAGGCGGGCTCTGCGGCTTCATAGCGTCGACGCCAGCGCGCCATGAGTGCCGTGAGCATCGGCTGATCGATGTCGCCTTCCCCAAGAGACGTGCGGAACAGCGCTGGTGATGACTGACCCTTGAAGCTGGAAACTTCATGCGTGCCGAGGATGGCCGGTGTGCTGCCGATTACATCCTCATAGTGTCGGTCAAGCATCCAAGGATAGATCGAGAAGGCCTCACCGAAGAGGACCCGATGCCCGCGCGGATGTCGGAGTTCCAGCGCGCGGCCGTGGGTGACCGCGGAGAGCGCGATGAGATCGCGAAAGCTCGCCAGCGCCGAGACGTCGCGAAATACCGGTGGCGCCGCCGTGTTAAGGATCAGGACGGCCGGTTCGAATTTCTGCCCGAAGTTGTCGGCGAAA
>CAZRNL010000210.1:0-5765 GCA_964601395.1 uncultured Silicimonas sp.
CGGCGTCAGCGTAGATCATGTGTTTTTTCATGAAGATCGAGATGCCGGTCGTTCCCCCCCCCATGTCGATGCAGGCAGCTCCCAGTTCCTGCTCGTCCTCGACCAACGCGGCAATTCCCGAGACATAGGCCGACGAAGCGAGTCCAGCGAGTTCGAGGTCCGAACGCTTGAGACAATAGATCAGGTTCTGGATCACGGCTGAATCGACAGTCAGCATGTGCATGTCACATGCCAGCCGCTGGCCGATCTGGCCTCTTGGGTCTATCAGACCCGAGCGGTGATCCAGCGCGAAATTCACCGGCTGAGCGTGGAGAACCTCTCGGTCCATACCGTAGTCGGGCACATCGCACGAGGCCAGCGCGCGCGCCACGTCCGGTTCTCGCACGATCTCACCTTCGACAAGGACCATGCCCGCCAGCCCGTAACTGCGCGGCTGCCCCCCCGAAAGGCAGGCTATGACATGATCGACCCGAACGTTGGCCATCTTTTGCGCCGCCTGGACAGCCGTTCGTATGGCGCGTTCGGTCTCCTGCAGAGCGCAGCTTTCTCCCAGTTCGCCCCCGCGCGACCGTGTAGTCGCGGCACCGATCACACGGAATTGGCTTTGGCCCGCCATATTCCCGATCCCGTCTCCCTCGACAACCCGGTCGCGACCGTCGAAACGAAGAATGAGGCAAGCGATTTTCGAGGTGCCCACGTCCAGAATAGCAATGACACCCCGCTGGATCGCGGCGCGGCGCATCGCGCGCATGGCGCGTTGGGTCTCGTAGAGGTCGGTCATCTTGATTGGTCCTCGGAAGACGTAAGATAGCTATCGTACAGCGTCTCTATGGCACTGGCGGTGAGCCGCAGCACGGGACGTTTGGGCAGGCGGAAATCGATCACCGCGATGTCCCTGGCCAGAAGATCCTGCGCGGCGTCCAGCGCCATGACCCGCTCGAGGGCCGCGACAGGTTTTGCCGCAGGCAACTGAATGCGCTGGTCACGGTCCAGCACGAGGTCCCAACGCCGTTCGCCCACGCGCAAAAGACCGCGCAGCCGATCCCGGATCGGGTCGGCGGCAGCAAGGAGAGACAGGGCCTCGGCAACCTCGGCATCCGCGCCCTGCCCTGCGATCAGTGGCAAATCCGGCCGATCGAAGCGAGAAACCAACGGCGCGACGCGGTGACCCGTCTCGTCCAGCAGCTCCAACCCGTCCTCAGTACGCCAGACCAGCACAGGCAGTCGCTCTTCGACTTCGACTTCAAGGACACCGCCTTGCCGTATCCGAACCGACGCTGCCTTGATCGCGTCGATCATCTCGACACTTTCACGGATCTGGTCGAGGTCGAGATCGAACGACGAAATCGGAAAATCGATCGGCAACTGGTCGCGGACTTGCGAGACAACGGGATCCGAAGCCTTTTCGACAGCCATCATGCGGACCATGAATTCGGGCCGTTCCTCGATCTGGCGGCGAATATCGGCGACACGGTCGACCGCACCTTGCCGCCGCTCCTCGTCAGAAGCCCAGACCGCAACGACAGTGGCCAGGATCAGGACCGGCAGGCCATATCGCAGGAATGAGCGGAAGCCTGGCGTCAGCATCAGGCGATTCATCCGGTAAGCCAGGCGAGACGGTGCCGGATCTCTCATCTGTCGCATGACGCGTCCCTCACGATCCAGTCGCAAAGCTCCGGAAACGACAGCCCGACATGGCGCGCCTGCTCGGGCGCCAGCGACGTCGGCGTCATGCCCGGCTGAGTATTGGTTTCGAGCGCGATCAATCCCGACAGACCCTTCGTGTCATCCCAACGGAAATCTGTACGGCTAACACCCCGGCACCCCAGCACCCGGTGCGCAGTGGCTGCGTGCGCAAGACAGGCCTCGGTGATCTCGTCGGGAACCTGCGCCGGAACCTCGTGCCGCGAACCGCCGGGCGCGTACTTGGCGTGGTAGTCGTACCATCCGCCATCGGTCAGGATCTCTGTCACGCAAAGCGCCTTCCCGCCCTGCACCGAAACCGTGAGTTCGCGACCGGGCACGTAGGCCTCGACCATCAACGCGTCAGGCATATCCTCGGCAATTGCAGGCGGCCCGTTGGCGCTCTCGGGCACGATATATATGCCGACCGACGAGCCTTCGTTGTTCGGCTTGATGACATAGGGAGGCGCCATCACATGTGCGGTCGCAACCCGCGACTTCTCGTAGATGCCCGAAACAGCCACAGGGATGCCGGCAGCGATATACGCGAGCTTGGTGCGCGCCTTGTCCATCGCCAGTGCCGAAGCAAGCACTCCTGAATGCGTGTAGGGCAGCCGCAACCATTCCAGCAGACCCTGAACGCAACCGTCCTCACCCCATCGACCATGCAGGGCGTTGAAGACGACATCGGGCGCGGCGTCGGCCAAGCGCGCAGGAAGGTCACCCCCCGCGTCGATTTCGACGACTTCGTATCCTGCCTCCCGAAGTGCGGCCGCGCATTCGCGTCCCGAGGACAGCGACACCTCGCGCTCGGCCGAGGGTCCGCCCATTATTACCGCCACTTTGGGGGCTGCCCTGCTCGACATACCCGCCACTTGCCTGATTATGGGACCGTTGTCCGGCCCGGTTTTACGTCTCTGCCTCGGGGGCCGGTTCGCCGACCCTCATGATTTCCCATTCTAGACTGATTCCCGAGTGAACGAGAACCCTCTGTCTGACCTCTTCGCCCAGGCCCTCAAGATCGGCCGCCGTGGCATCCCCGGTGTTGACCAGAAAGTTGGGATGTATTTCGGACATCTGCGCTCCGCCGAGCCGAGCCCCGCGCAGTCCCGCGTCGTCGATCACCTTCCAGGCTTTCAACTCGTGCGTGTCGTCTGCCTTGCCAGTCGAGCTGTATCCGGCCGGATTGCGAAAGGTCGAGCCCGCTGTCAGTGACTTCGTGGGCTGCGTCGCATCACGCCTGGCCAACTGGTCTTCCATCTTCGCAGCAAGCATCGCCGGGTCTCCTGCCTCTGCGCGGAAAGTCGCCTGCGTCAACACACAGCCGTCGGGCAGGTTGCTTGTGCGGTAGCCGAAACCGAGGTCTGCCGTCTTGAGCGTTATCCGCTCGCCGCTGCGTGTATAGGCCTGCGCCTCAACCAGATGATCCGCGACGTATGACCCGTAGCATCCCGCGTTCATCCGGACAGCCCCGCCTATAGCGCCGGGAATGGTACGCAGAAATGTCAGATCTCTGCCGGCTTCTGCAGCCTTGATCGCAACATGGGAATCGAGCGCTGCCGCCCCGGCGGTCACCAACTCGCCCTCGATGCGAACCTCGGCAAACGCCCGACCCAATCGGATCACAACCGCGCGCACTCCGCCATCTCGGACGATCAGGTTCGATCCGACCCCCATCGGGAAGATCGGCTGGTCGGCAGGCAAGTTCGCAAGGAACTCCGCAAGATCGTCCTCATCTTTCGGCAGGAACAGCCAGTCGGCGGGACCGCCGACCCGAAGCCACGTCAGCCCTGACAGGTCATAGTCCGGCGTTAGCCGTCCGCGTGTCTCGATATCGCCAATACCACCCATGGCGGTTCGCTAGCATCGAAGCACAACAAATGCCAGAGGTCAGGAAAGTGCGTCCTTTTCGCCCGCTCTGCCGGAGTGGCCGGGGAAGAATGTACGCGCCAGCCAGCGCACCAGATACCTGACCGGCCATCGCAGGACCGATGCCGCCGCCACAAGTACGACCAGCCCGGTCCAGACATCGTTCTGCATGACCACAAAGGCCAGCAACGGCAGACCAATCGCTATCAGCCCATAGGCCGCCGGCCAGTGACCTCGCTTGGACGGAAACATCCCGATAACGTTCGCCAGAACGCACCAGAGGCATGCAAGAGCAAGCGACAGGCTCACGTGGGTATCTCCGGTGTCTCGCCGCGCGCGCGAGAGAGAAGAAACAGTAGCGGATTGCGAAACATGGAAATGAAGGCAAGGACACCACCTGCGAACCACCACCAACCGTGATTGTAGGCGATCCAGCCCAAAAGGACCGGAGCTGCGGTTAGCAGTCCGAAGCCCGGCGCATATTGAAACCGCATAGGCAGAAAAGCGACGATGGTGGCTATCAGCACCCAAAGGGCTCCGCACAACAGCGAAAGGCTCATGGCATTTATCCTTTCGCCCCCGCATACCGCCTACAAAAGGAATCCGGCAGGATTTTGACGCTTCAGAACAGCGAAAGCTGGTCCCCTGAGCACGGCGGCGGACGGAAAAGATCGGTGCGAAGCGGTAGCAACACGCGGGCAAGCCCAAGCCTTCGGGTTGCAATGGCGAAGCGGTGCGCCACCAGTTCCGCAAAAGCACCCTCACCCGTCATCCGCTTGCCCCATTCCGGATCATAATCCCGCCCACCGTGCAATTCCCGCACGCGTCCCATCACGCGTTTGGCACGGTCCGGGGAATGCGTCTCCAGCCATTCGCGGAACAGGGGCGCCACCTCCATCGGAAGGCGCAGCATAATCCAGCTGGCCGCCACCGCGCCGGCCTCTGCGGCGCGCGACAGGATAGCCTCCAGTTCGTGATTGGTCAGCGCGGGCACGACCGGCGCGACCATCACCCGCACCGGGCAACCCGCCTCCGTCAGCTTTCGGATTGTTGCCAACCTGCGTTCTGGCGACGGAACGCGAGGTTCCATCCGGCGCGCGAGGTCGCGGTCGAGCGTCGTCACGCTGATCCCAACCCGCGCCAGTCCCATCCGTCCCATCTCGCCCAGAATAACCGCATCCCGTTCGACCAGAGCGCCCTTCGTCACGACCGCGACCGGGTGGCGATAATCACGCAACACCTCGAGGATGCGACGCATGATCCGGTGATCGCGCTCGATCGGCTGGTAGGGGTCCGTGTTCGTGCCGATCGCGATCACCGCAGGTCGATAGGACCTCGCTCTGAGTTCGCGTTCTAGTATCTCAGGCGCATCAGGCCGAGCGATGAGCTTGGTCTCGAAATCGAGTCCCGACGACATTCCGAGGAAAGTATGCGTAGGCCGGGCGAAGCAGTAGATGCATCCATGCTCACAGCCCCGATAGGGATTGATCGAGCGATCGAACGCAACGTCGGGGGAGCTATTGCGCGTGATGACTCGTCGCGGACGCTCCAACGAGACTTCTGTGCGCACCGGCAGCAGATCTTCGTCGAAATCCCACCCATCCTCGAAGCGTTCACGTTCATGGCGTTCGAACCGACCTGAACGGTTCGATTGTGCCGCGCGACCGGGCGCGGACCGAAGCAGCGGATCGGAGGGCGCAGACATTTCAGCAAACTAGAACAAAAAGAGAACACGCGCAATGTTATTCTTACGCGATTCCACAGCGGCGCATGGGTCGGGAAAATCCGCCCAAGCGCAGGTCGCAAGTCCACCGGGCGGGCCGAAAGTTCGGGCAGAAACGGCTGGAGGATCCGGTCAGAATTCGACGTTCCCCGACGAAGAAGGTGCAAATTTCCCTCGATTCCCCGACTTGGAGCGCCAGTTGGCAGCGGTCAGGCAGAAACCTCGTCGTTGCAGGTCGCGGTCGATAGGCATAAAGTCGCAAATTGGCGTTTCAATTGCGGGCATTTAGCCCTAGATCCGCGCAACACGCATGGCGGAGCGCCCAATGTCTGACGACGAAAACATTAATCTGAGCGAGCTCGACGATGACGAGCTGGTTCTTCAGATGCACGACGACCTTTACGATGGTCTGAAGGAAGAGATCGAGGAATCGGTTCACATCCTTCTGGATCGCGGCTGGGCCCCTTACAAGGTACTGACCATAGCGCTG
>CAZRNL010000211.1:0-5722 GCA_964601395.1 uncultured Silicimonas sp.
GTTCAGCTTGTTTCGCATGCCGCGGTGCGGCTTCACCGAACCGGTCGTTCGTGCTATTAGCAGAAATCTTTGCAGGTCAACGTCGCTGATTCGAGACCTCGCTGCCGCTCGCCGCACGTGCTCGATTCTCGCCGCGACGGCCAACGACGCCGAAGGTGGAGCTGAAAGCGGAACTTTGCTGTCGAGCCGCACATGCTGGGCCAAAAAAACCTAGGCAGACAGTCTTGGGAACTTAGGTAGTAACGGATCATTGGCCCGAGAAAATGCTTCTTTCCTATAGAGCCCGTTGGAGAAATAGGCACTCAACACAGTGCCCTGGATTGCACCGAATTGATTTAGCGGGCAGAGTGGGCCATACTGCACTAGGTGTCCTACTCTTTCACGTGCTTTGATCTAGGTTGAAGGAATGTACGACGCGTTCATATCGTACAGTCATAGGGCTGACGCGCGCCTTGCTACAAATTTACGAAGGGCGCTTCAGCGGCTTGGCAAACGCTGGTATCAGGTCCGCGCTTCCCGAGTGTTCCGCGACGAGGCCAGTCTCCGGGCATCCGCAGAAATCTGGCCGACCCTCGTTTCGTACCTCGAAGCCTCTCGCTATTTGATCGTCATTGCGTCCCGCGACGCAGCGGCATCCCACTGGGTCGACAAGGAGATCAAGTGGTGGCTGGAGAACCGCAGCGTCGATACGCTACTGCTGGTCTTGTCAGACGGCCAGCTTGAATGGGATGCCAAAGCCGGCAGGTTCAGCACCGGCGAGCAAAACGCTGCGCCGCCGGCACTGACCACGAGAGAACTAGACGAGCCCTTTTGGATCGATCTGAAACGCTGGCGCACCGTGCTTTTTTCAAGCACAGACGTGCTATTCCAAGATCGCGTCGCTGCACTGGCCGCCACCATCCGGGGCATGCCGAAAGAGGACATCATCAGCGAAGAATTGCGCGCTCAGCGCCAGGCCGTCCGAACTGCCTGGGCAGGCGGTCTTGGCCTGGCTGCACTCGCGGTTGGCGTCGCTGCTTTGAGTTATTATCTCAACCAGAGCTTCATCGGGCGTGAGACCGATCGGATAGCCGCCGAACGGGAGCTGAACGCCACCTCACGGCGATTGAATTCCCGCGAAGCCGCCGGCCTGACCGCGCTTGCCTCCCGCGACGGCGACGGGATCCGGGCCTCGCGCCTGACGCTCAGCGCCCTGCCGGCCGAACTGTCAGAAGCGTCACACTACGCAGACGAAGCGTTTGTCGGGCTTGTAACACCTCCAAGGACCATGCGGCTGGCCACGGCCAACGAGGTCGCAAATTCTTTGTTGGGCGCGATCGCCGCTTCGCCAGCCAATGACTGGTATGCGGTCGGCGATGAAGACGGCATTTCGCTCTACGCCGCCCGCACACACCTGCAAATCGATCGCCTCAATCTCAACGCCCATAACTCTACGCACATTGATTGGTCCGACCGGTCGGAGCGATTCTTGGCGCGATATACCCCCGAAGATGGCGACGTAGACGAACTCAATTACGGCATCCTGCACCGCGACGGTCAGGTAGATTGCCGGCTTCCGGTAACAGGTCCTCCGACCACCGCGCGGTTCAGTCCCGACGGACGCGTGGTTGTGACCGGGGAGATTGATGGCACTCTGCGCAGCTTCTACACCGAAGATTGCCTCCGCCGCGGCTTTTTTCGTGAATTTGAACGCGAGATCAATAGCATTGACTTCGCCGTGACACAAACTGGAGCCATTCGTATTCTGGTCAGTTCATTGAGCGGGCAGACCATTCTATTCGATGAAGACCTCAAGGTGTTGGAAAGGTTCGATGCAGAGGGCCGCGTGTTCAGCGCGGCGGTATCGCCGGACGGTAAATGGCTGGCCCGCACTGCCGGCAGCCGAGGGGTAAAGGTGTTCGAAGATTCCGGTTTGCAACGAACACTCGACGTCGAGGCTGATCCGGTAATCTCGCTCGCCGTGTCACCATCCGGCGACCTGCTTGCGATCTCCGCCGGGGTCGAGGGCACGGTTTCGATTTGGCGCACCGACAATTGGGAGCGTATCGCGCGAGGCACCGTCGGTTCGAATGCGGGCGTTTCGCGGATGCGCTTCCTCGATGAAAGCCGCCTGCTTGGCATTGAGACGTTCCCGGGAAACCTGCTCTACGAACTTCGCCTGCCCGAAATGCCAAAGGACGCCAAACTCGACGGGCCCGTGGACCACGATGTTCAGCTCACGGGGTTAGAGGCCAGGGTCGACGGCTCCATCTTACTGTGGCGCATGCCCCTCGAAGGCCAGCACGAGCCATTCATCGGCCAGTTCGACGATGCTCCAAAGCTGCAGCGCTCCGTGTTGCCCGACGTTCGGCTCGGCGAGGCGCGGATACCACTCAAATTTGGATCCAACCGCCTGATGGTGCACTGGCCCGACGGCACCACCGACGAGCTGATCATCGGCGGCATAATCACACGCTTAGAGCCGTCCGGCACCGGCGCATTCCTCTTAGTGAGCTTTGAACTGGACGATGCAACTGCCGTTGCAGCCGTTTCTGTTGCCGAGCGCCCGGCGCGCATTCTGTGGGAGCGTCCGCTGCACATGGGCGAGGGTCGCGGCGAACTGGAGATGCACCCAAAACTCGACCTTGTCGCGCTACGCTTTGAGAACGTATCGATTCAGGTCATCGACATAGCCAATGGCACCGTGCTTTCCACGCTGGACGGTGCACTATCACAAATAACTGACATGGTCTTTGTGGGCGATGAGCGCCAAATTGCCGCGGCCTCGCGCGACGGCCATGCGCGGATCTGGAACATCGATACCGGCGATATTCTGATGAGGTCAGAGCCCACGAACGAACAGCTTTTTGCGATTGACGTTTCCCCGGATCACATGTCTTTGGCGGTTTCAACCGTCGGTGGCTCGATTCACCTGATCACCCTCGCAAATGGCGTACTGCTTGATGCCTTCGAACGATTGGAGCTTGGCCCGGCCACTGCAATCGCATTCTCGCCCGATGGAAGGTGGCTCTACGTGGCCGCCGGCGGCGATACGGTGCGCCGATACCCGATGGGTCAGATCTCACAGCCTGCGCTCGACTGGATGCGCATCAGTTTTCCGCTTCAACCGGCGCTGGCACAGACCACCGCCGATAGCACCGACGCCGAGTCGGCCGCGAGGGTCGCGCAATGTCTAGAGTACAAAAAAGCGCTCGATCAGAATAATCCGATCCCAAGCGGCATGCTGATCGCAACGCCCGAATACACGGGTGCGCGGCGCATCTGTCAGGCTGCCTTAGTGGATGATCCTGAAAATCCGTGCCTACGCCACGTCTACGCGCGTATGCTGTCTCATTTGCGAGACCCCGGCTGGAAGAATGAGATGAACCGCGCCGCCAGAGAGGGCTGCACTGCCTCCCAACTCCTGCTGGCGGAGACAGACCTTCGCTCCGCCTACGGGCCGACGGCAGAACGTGAGGCAACAGAAAGGCTCACCGCGACCCAAGGCAATGTAGGCGAAATCCTGCGCCTTTATCGCAGCTTTCAGAACCTTACTAGCGACTTCCGCCGCCGCGCTCTTGCGGACCGTGCCGCAACGTTGCAGGCTGAAGGTGCGCCTCAGGCACAAATCGCGCAGGCTTTTATGATTGAAGGCGCGCGACCGCAATCTCGGGAGGCCTGGCAAGTGGCGATTCGCCTCTACCACGATGCCATCCGGACAGTCGAAAGCGATGGACCATTGCTGGAGCAAGAACTGATTCCCATTAGGGTTGCCTATGCCCGGCGCGCCGCACTGGCCTGGGCACTGGGCCCCGAAACGGCCCTTGCGACCTTGTCGGATTTGTTGCCCAATTCGCAGAAGTATTAGGGCCTATCGGAGATGAAAGAATGCAAAGTCACTTGAACCGATCCGTTTATCGCGCTGCCCTGGCCGCATTAATGCTGATCTGCCTGCCCCTGGTCGCCGTCGCCCAGAACCAGTCAGGCGAAGCCAGCGAACCGCCCTGGATGCTTTTGGTCTTTTATGCCACGGATCAAAAATGTGGCATTCTGAACAACCAGGAAAATCGCGATCTTCGGGCCATCATTGACTTCGGCATGTCGATGTCGGGATTTCCTGAGGAGGAGGCCGCACGAGCTTGGGAGAAGGCCGATTCTGGTGAATTGTCCGCGGACATGCCCTGCGAAGGGTCCGATCTCGACGAGCTCACCGTGATAGTTCGGGAATTGATCGCGAGCATGAACAAACGCGTCACAGAATCTCAAACACTGGACCCCAAGAACCTGACCGGACTGGACGCCATCGCGGGCCAGATCGATTTCATGAGCGACCTCGCGTCGGGGCAGTTGTCCGCGCTTGAGGGTTGCTGGCGCGGGATCGTCGGGGTTTGGGAATCAGAGTTTTGTTTCGGTCCTGGTGGCGACGCTCTGACGATTTCGACCGCGCCACCAAATCAGGCGTTCTCCTGCCGACTCGAAGGCCAGGCACGCCTTAACCAAGGAAACATGGTGATGTACGCCCTACCGATCGCGCCATCATGCCAACAAGCCGGTCAGCTCAGCCACTTCGCCGGCGGGTGCCAACCCGTCCGCAGTCGGTTAGAATGTCGGGGAGCTTTCTCAAAAAACGCCGAGGACACCTATACCGACGACTCGCTCGACATTTACATCGCTGGCCAGTTTGCGCTGGCACGCAATAGCGCAGATATTCTTACAAGTATACAGGAAACCTTCGACGTCCAGACAGCCGACATTCCCCGAGGCATGCTTGGCCGGGCCGACGGCTGTAAGGCATCAACCGATTTTTTCGGCACCCGGGCCGAGCTTTGTTTCGACGCGGCCACTGATCTCGGCCGTCTGACGATTGCAGACCCCGCCTGCATACTGGAAGGCGAGGCGTTGCGGACGAGTGAAGAATTCGTGGTTGCCGGGCTGTGGCCGACCGAGGATTGCACCCCGGACCGATTTGCCATCATCACCGCGGGCTGTACGGAAATCGCAGCAGCGGCGATGGATTGCACATTGTTTGGGCTTCAGGACGGCTTTTCTTTCGCCGACAGGTACACGAACGATGTTCGGGTACCCATGGTGGGGAACGCCACTTTCGCCAGCGATCCCCCACAATGATCCTAGCCGAACTGAGCCCGGCTTTCCGACTATTGCTGTCTAGGATTTGGCCACCTTCGTGCAGTCGGATTAGCATCCACCCCTTCGCGCGTTTGGCCAATTCCACCAAAGAACGAAGAAGAGAGAGTCCCAGGTCGCTTCCAATGTTGCATCGACAGCGAATGGAAAATTCGGTGCTACTGCCTAGCGTTGAGAGAGTAGGTAGGCGTTGATGATGGGTTGGGTAGCCCCGCCTGACGGCAATTGTCCCACTGTGATCCATGCCGGATCAGGAGGAGTTGGCTATGAAGGAAGTATCAATCATCGGCGTAGAGTTGGCCAGGCAAGTATTCCAACTGGATCGTGCGACAGCTGAGGGTGAAGGTAACCACCCGGTTGGAACCGCGGTTGCTCAGAGCCGTATCGTCCGCCGCGCCACACCATCACCATAGTGTCCACTTTCGATGGTGGACACTTTCCGACACTATCAGCCTGCGGCAGTGCGGTCAGACCGGACGCTTAACGAAGCAAAGGAGGCATTCTGCGCAAGCTTGAAAGCTGACGAAAATGTAGCCTAATCATTGAACCACAAACTCTCGGGTAAACCCGTAGCGGTTCAGGGCTACCCGATAGGGGC
>CAZRNL010000212.1:0-5699 GCA_964601395.1 uncultured Silicimonas sp.
CGCTTCCCCGTCCCAACCTGCCGCTTCTGGCCGATGTCTTCCGGCAGGCTGGCTACCAGACCGGCGCGGTCGGCAAGCTTCACGTCTATCCGTCGCGGGAACGAATCGGATTCGAGGAGGTGATCTCCTACGAAGAGGGCCGGCCGCAACTGGGTGGACCGGACGATTGGGACATCCACCTGTCGGATCGCGGCTTCGCCGGACAGGGCTATGCGCACGGAATGCCGAACAACGGCTACGAATTCCGGCCATGGCACCTTCCCGAGGAGTGCCACCCGACAGTCTGGATCGCGCGGCAGATGTCGCGGATGATCCAGCGACGCGATCCGACGCGGCCGGGTTTCTGGCACCTGTCCTTCAACTTTCCGCATCCCCCTCTCGTACCGCTCGAATCCTACCTTGCGCTTTATGCCGGGCGCGCGATGCGGCCCGCCGTCGAAAGCGACTGGCAGCAAGATTTGCCCCCCGCGCTTCAAAGGGTCAGGAATGCCTGGCCCGATCTGCCGCCTGACCGCCTGGACGCGGTTCGCAGGGCATTTCACGCGCAATGCACGCTGATCGACCATCAGTTGCGCCTGGTGATCGGCACGCTGCGCGAACAGCTGCTGCTGGACGACACCATCATCATGTTCACCTCCGATCACGGCGACATGCTGGGCGACCACGGGCTTTATGCCAAGAGGGTGATGCAGGAAGGCTCGGTCCGCGTGCCGATGCTTCTGACCGGCCGCAAGGGATGCGACCGGCTGCGGCCCGGAACGGAGGACGACCGACTTGCGGGGATGCAGGACATCATGCCCACGCTTCTGGACCTAGCCGGCATCGAATGTCCCGCCTCCTGCAGCGGGATTTCGCTGGCTGGCGGTCCGCGCCGCGAAGTGCTGTACTGCGAGGCGCTGGAAGGTCAATCGGCCATGCGGATGGTTACGGACGGAAGCTGGAAATTGATCTGGTACCCCGCGGGCAACCGGTTTCACCTTTTCGACCTTGGCTCGGACCCCGACGAGACGCGCGACTTGTCCGAGCGCGCCGAGGCGGCACCGCATCGGGAGCGTCTGGCGAAGGTGCTGGCCGCGAACCTATATGGCGCGGATCTGGACTGGGTCACCGATGGCCGGCTGTCCGGATGCACCGCCGACCCGGTCGGCCCGTCACCGGATCGCGGCCTTCATGGCCAGCGGGGCCTGCATTATCCCGAACCGCCGAAAGGCGATGCCTCCGCCGTCGTCGGAGCGCCGGGTTGAAATCGGGCGAACGGTCACGACCCCGGTGGCGCGAGCTTGCCGTCACGCGCCCGTTCACGGATGACCTGTTCGGCAAGACCGAGAAACCTTTCGGCAACCGGGATCAGGGCCATGTCGCTGCGCCAGACCGCGCCGCCCTCGCGGAACGGCATTTCGGTCACGGTCTTGACCTGGGCGATCTCGGGATATGCCCTGGCATGCGCCTCGGACAGAAACCCGATCTTCGGGCTGTGCCGCAGGATGTTGATCATGGCCCGGACGGAGTTCGTTTCGACCGCCGGCAGCGGCAACTCGACACCGGCCTGGCTGAAGACACGGCGCACAAGCTGGCGCCCGAACGTGTAATCGCCGGTCATGACCCACGATTCCCCGGCGAGCTCCTCAAGCGTCATGGCGCCGCGCTCATGGATCGGATGATCGTTCCGGGCGACCACGTGCATTCTCTCGCGCAGGAGAATGCGGGTCTTGTAGGCCGCGCCGAAGAAGACATCACTCACGGAGGCGAAAAAGAGATCGATCTCTCCCGCGTCGAGCTGGGCGCGCAGCGAATCGTTCAGCGCGACGTTCAGGCTGACCCGGATCTGGGGGTTGTCCTGTTGGAGCCGCGAAATGGCGACAGGCAGAACCTCGTGGATCCAGTCAGGGCCGCTGCCGATGCGAAGCGTTCCCCCGGTTCCGGACTTGACCGCCTCGATCCGCGCGGTCAGATCATCGGTGGACCGCTCCAGATTGCTCACGTAGTCAAGCAGCATCTGCCCGTAGGGCGTGATCCCGAGCGGCCGGGTGGACCTGTCGAACAGCTCCGCGTCCAGCTGCCGCTCCAGCTTGCCGATCGCCTGGGTCAGCGCCGGCTGGGAAATTCCCATCTGCTGCGCGGCCGCCGTGAGGTTGCGCGTCGAGCAGACCGCGCGAAAGTGCTGGAGCCCCGTAAGCTTCTTCATTCCCTCTTCTCCCCGGACCGCCCGGACGACGCGCCGGCCCCGTCCCTTCATCCTTCCCTTATTCCGAACCGGATCGGCCTGTCGATGCCGCGCGGTCCGGAAAGTCTCTGACGCAGGATGACCGCAGCGCGCGGATCCTTCGCCCTGACAGCGGCGGGAACCGGCGTTCTGGCGGTCATGGCCTGCGAAATCGCGCGGCGCTTCGGAAGCGCCGACTGGCTCGACCCGCTGGCCTGGACTGCGGTCGGGGCGACGATCCTGGTCGCCTGGCCGATCCTCGGACGGCGCGAGGCGTATTTCCTTGCCGTCAGCGCCACGCTTGCGTTCGCGACATGGTTCAGCATGGACGACCCCTTGCCGGTGCTGCAGCGCGCCCTGAACCAGTCCAGCTACATGATGGCCTTCCTGATGAGCCTCGGGCTTCTCTACGAGGCCGCCCGAACGTCGCCCGCCGTACTGGAGACAGGGCCTTACCTGACCACCCGGCCACCGTCTCGCCGCTATGTCGCGCTGGCGGGCGGAACGGGAATCCTTTCGGCGATCTTCAATGCGGGAATCGTCAGCTTCCTGGTGCCCCTGATCCGCGAAGGCATCGCCAGCACCACGCCGGACGACCCTCTGAACACCATGCGCGAGCGACGGCAACTGAGCGCGGTGCTGCGCGGCTTCGCCTGGTCGATCCTGTGGTCGCCGACCGCGCTGGCGCCCCTGACGCTGCTGCTTCTGCTTCCCGGCATCGACCGGGTAAGTTGGCATCTGTCGGGGTTGGGCATCTACCTGGTCATCCTCCTTGTCGGAGCACTGGAGGACAAGATCCGCCACAGGCACCATGATCCTGTCGCGCTGGTCGCGCCGCTTGCCTTTCCGGGGCGGTCGGTGGCCCGGCTGGCCGGCGTCTGCCTCGCACTGATCGCGATGGCCGCCCTGATCATGCAGACGACCGCCTCGGGGCTGGTCCTTGCCCTGATGGTCGCCTGCCCGGTGATCTTCGTCGTATGGATCGCGGCGCAGAACGGCTTCCTGCGACCCGACGGTCGAGGGCGCACGCTACGCAGACTGTCCCGGCTGCGCTTCGACCTCGGCAAAGCCGCACCCCTCGGCATCGTCCTGGCTTGCGCGGGGTTCGCGGGCACGACCGCCGCCGCCCTCGTGCCCGAGGAACTGCCCGCCCTCGACGCACTCAAGACGATGCCGCAGATCTTCATCCTGATCAGCCTGCCGCCCTTCATCGCCTTCCTCGGCGCCTGTGGCTTCAACCCCGTCACCCAGGCCGTGTTCTGGGGCAGCCTGTTCGGCTCCAAGGTGATCCTGCCGGTGGAACCTACGCTGCTGGCCATGTCTATCGCGACCGGCTGGGCGCTGTCGATGACGGTATCGCCGCTTGCACCCATCGTCATGCTGATCTCGCGTATCGGAGGCGTCGCGCCGACGACGCTGACGTGGCGCTGGAACTTCGCGTTCTCGGCGGCCGCGCTTCTGGCGGTCATCGTCATGCTGGCGATCGCGGTCAGCGTCACGGGTGCCGGGTTCTAGCCCCACGTATAACAGCCGTCATCGACGTAAAGGGCCGCCCCGTGGACGCAGCTGGCCTCGTCCGACGCCGCAGGCGCGGGTGCTGGAGCCGTTTTCGGCAGAGTGGCTGGAACAGGAAGTCTCTTTGATGAGTTCGTTGTCAAGAAGCTCACATTTTTGTTCTGCAGCGGAGTAGACGGCATGGCCGGAGGATGGGCCCGCGATGGAGCGGTGCAGGACCAGATCGACGCCTCGATCCAGGACGAACTCAAGCGAATGCGAGCGAGGCGATCGCCGGAAGGGGCGAGCCAGACCAATTGTGCTGAATGTGACGAACCGATCCCGGAAGCACGCCAACGCGCCATACCTGGGGTCAAGCTTTGTATCGATTGCCGGAACGAGCGCGACGCTCGTCCCGCAATACGTGGCGGCATCAACAGGCGCGGCTCAAAAGACAGCCAGTTGAAATAGAACGAAAGACGTTGCTCCAGCAATGTTGGTCGCTGCGATGCCTGCGCGGGTGCTGGAACTGCTTCTCGGAGAATGCGCGAAAGAGAGACAAGATGAATGGCAGTGACCTCGGGCCGGCTTCGTCCGCCCGGGCTACCTGAGAGCGGTCTCGGCAGTCCGCTTGAGGTTCTCCGCCACCGTCTCGATCCGCGGCGACCTGGCGCGCGGCACGACGCGGTAGAGCGCGTTCACCGCGCAGAATATCGCGAAGGCAAGAAGGCCGAGGGCGACGAGTGTGACGAGGATTTGTCCATAAAACTGCGAGGACAGCCACCCGAAGGTCCGGTCGAGCCCCCCGGCTTCGCTCGGGTCGGCCTGCCAGGCCGCTATGACAAAGAAGACCCCGATCAGCGCGACGACTGCTCCGTGCGCGATCAGTCCGCCCTTGAGCACCCAGTTCCAGTTCAGCGTAAACTGGTTGGCCATGAGGCGCTCCCGGTACTTCTCGCTCCAGCCCTTGTGGATGTAGTAGAGGCCGGTGCCGATGATGGCCAAACCCGCAGTTCCGACGATCCAGGGCCCCGCCGGCCACGACATCACTCGTGCGGTGGCCGAGGCTATGGTAGATCCACTCTCCCCGCCGCCAAGGAAAAGGAGCGAGAACGCGAGGCCGCCGATCGCGCCGTGAATGAGGCCGGTCACGATCATGCCCGCTCGCGCGACTATTCCCTTGGCCTCGCTACCGTAGTCCTCAAGGTCCCAGATGGCGTCGATGAAGCGCCAGATGGCATAAGAAACGAGGCCCGCGAAGATGAGGAAAAGGAGTATACCGCCTCCGGTCGTCGTCTCAAGCTGCCGTAAAGCCTCGGCCGTCCCCTCCGCCTGCCCCCCGCGCCAGATGGCGTAGAGCCCAAAACCCGCTACCACGCCGTAGACAAGCGCGCGCCCGGCGTAGCCCGCACGCATGAAGGGGATGGCCCAGGATAGGTCTTTCCGCGGCATGCATCTCAAACGCGGACCGGGGCTGTTTGTTCCTGCGGGAGGAACTTTTGTAGCCCAGGTCCCGACGGCGACGTTCCGCATCGTCAATGGGCCACCGGTTCAGGCTGACAGATTTCGTTCCAACCTCGGAACTGCCCCGTTGCGGGATACTAGGCCTGACGACCACATTGTCACTCTCTGCGTTCCAATTTCAGAGTTATGAGCCTTGCGATGCGTGCTGAGCCTATTTCCGAAGGGTGAATTCGGTCCGGAGCGAAAAGCGACAGATCATCTGGGGAGAAAACGTCATCCATGTCCACCAGCGTCACCCCCGCATCGGCGTCAGCCATCCGACCGACCCTATCTTCGAGAACCTGGCAAGGCGCTTCGTAGACCCAGGGAATTCCTCCTAACGCATTGATCAAAATCAGATAATCGTCTGAAAATCCCGTCGAAAACACCCCAAAATGGGACATTTACCTGCAGATTCTCTGCCAGCAGGGAATATCCGGCAATAACCGTTCCCTGTTTTTCGGGCAACGGAGACCCATCGCCCAAATCGCGCGAAATT
>CAZRNL010000213.1:0-5671 GCA_964601395.1 uncultured Silicimonas sp.
GGTCCTCGGACATCAGAAGCACACCTGCCCTCCTGTTTCGCGCCGCCATGATCCGGGCCCTGATCTCGGACACGGCAGAAAAATCGAGCCCGAAGCACGGGTTCGAAATGATCAGCAGATCGACATCTCCGGTCAGCTCGCGCGCCAGCACGGCGCGCTGGACATTGCCGCCGGAAAGCGACTGCATCGGGCTGTCGAGCGACGCGGTCTTGACCTTGAAGCTGGCGACGAGATCGGCAGCGCGTTGGCGCATCTCGCGCCCCGAGAGCCAGAACCGCGTGCCCTTGCCGTTCAGGTCGAACGAGCGGAAACCGATGTTCTCGGAGACCGACATGCGCGGCGCGCAGGCGTTGCGCAGCGGCTCTTCCGGCAGATAGCGCACGCAGCGGATGCGGGCCTCGTCGCGCGTGGCGCCATAGGGCGCATCCTTGACCCTGATCGTGCCGGCGTCGAGCGGCCGCTGCCCCGTCAGGATCTCCATCAACTCCATCTGGCCATTGCCCGAAATGCCTGCGACACCCACGATCTCGCCCGCACGAACCGTGAGGGCGCTGATCGAGATCTCCTTCAGACCCGACCGGTCGCGGACCCGCGCGCCATCGATCTCCAGGACGGGTGCGCCCGGTGCGCCAGTGCGGGCGGCGGGTTCGGCCAGCGTGGCGTCGCCCATCATCATCGCGGCCATATCCGCGTGGGTCAGGTCCGCGACCTTGCCAGTGCCGACCAGCCGCCCGCGCCGCAGCACCGAGACGTCGTCGGCATAGGCCGTCACTTCGCGGAACTTGTGGGTGATCATCAGAACCGTGATCGTACCGGCTTCGCAAAGCGCGCGGACATGCCCCAGGACCTCGTCGGCCTCGTCCGGTGTCAGCACCGAGGTCGGTTCGTCCAGGATGAGGAACCTGCGCCCGAGGTAAAGCTGCTTCAGGATTTCGAGCTTCTGCTTCTCGCCCGCCGCCAGCGCGCGCACCGGTTGATCGAGCGGCACCTGGAACGGCATCCTGGCCATGAAGTCCCTGAGCGCCGCCATCTCGCGCCGCCAGTCGATCACGCGCGGCGCGTCCTCGCGGCTGATCACCAGGTTCTCGGCGGCGGTCAGCGACGGGACCAGCGTGAAATGCTGGTAGACCATGCCGAGACCCAACGCATGGGCCGCCCTGGGATCGGGCACGATCGCTTCGCGCCCGTCCACCAGCATCTCGCCTGAGGTCGCGTGGTAAAAGCCCATCATGCACTTCACCAGCGTCGATTTGCCCGCACCGTTCTCGCCCAGCAAGGCGTGGAAACGGCCCGGCTCGATGCGGATCGACACGTCGTCCAGCGCCGTGAACGCACCGAAGCGCATCGTCATGTGCAATGTCTCAACGCCGATTGCGCCCGCATCCAGGTGTCCGGCAACGCTCATGGCAACTGGTCCAGGAAGGTGTCACTGTCGCTGACCGCGCCGAAAACGCCGCCCTGCATGGTCACCATCTTCAGGGCCGCGTCATGGTTGCCCTTGTCGGTCGCTCCGCAACAGTCGCTCAGCACCAGGCATTCGAACCCTCGGTCATTGGCTTCGCGCATGGTGGTCGAGACGCAGACATCAGTGGTGATGCCCGTCAGCACGATGTTCTCGATCCCCTTCGTCCGCAGCATCAGTTCCAGATCCGTGGCGCAGAAGCTTCCCTTGCCCGGCTTGTCGATGATCGGCTCGCCCGGGACCGGATAAAGCTCCTCGATGATGTCCCAGCCCGGCTCGCCGCGCACGAGGATCTTGCCGCAGGGACCAGGATCGCCGATGCCTGCCCCGATCTGGCGGCTCCTCCAGCGCTTGTTCGCGGGCAGGTCGGCCAGGTCCGGACGGTGTCCTTCGCGGGTGTGGATGATGTGATAGCCCCTCGACCGCATTACTGTCAGGACGCGCTTGATCGGCTGGATCGGGGCCTGCGTCATCGACAGATCGTAGCCCATCTTGTCGACGTAGCCCCCCGTTCCGCAGAAATCGGTCTGCATGTCGATGATGATCAGCGTCGTGTTGTCAGGACGCAGATCTCCGTTCCAGGGCCAGGCATAGGGATTGGCCTCGATCGTATGGTGGGCCTGATCCTTCATTCGGCTGCCTCCTTCGATGACTGCCCGAACACGCGGGTCGGCGCGGGAAATCCGAAGCCGGTGCCGTCGGTAACTTTCACCTCGTCTTCCCACGGCAGGCGATATTGCCCGGCTGCAAGGTCGGTCATGTAGGTGTAGGGACAGTCCTGCGCGCCGCCCTTCACCGCGACATAGCCGCGATGGCCGAACTGGTAGATGTTGTTCTCCACACCCCAGCCCAAACGCGCCTCGCGGACGAGGTCGGGACGCACCTCGGCGGTGATGATCTCGTCTACGCGCCCCGCCGTGCCATGCGCGATGATCGACCCGTCGAAGTCGCAGATCATCCCCTCGCCCATGCTGTCGAAAGTGCCATCGCTGCCGCACATGCAGACGCTCGCCGTCACCATCAGGTTGCAGAAGGCGTTGCCCTGATTGGTGAAGCGCCAGGAGTCGCGGATCGGCGCGGTATAGCCCGCCGTCCTGAGCATGATCTCGGCTCCCCTGTAGGCTGCCTCGCGCGCCATCTCGGGAAACATGCCGTCATGGCAGATGATCAGCGCCAGCTTGCAGCCGTTCGGCCCCTCGATGACCGGGATGCCCCCGTCGCCCGGCTCCCAGGGCTCGACCGGTACCCAGGGGTGCATCTTGCGATAGTAGAGCTTCACCTCGCCGGTGTTGTCGATGATCAGCCCGGTATTCCAGGGCATTCCCGCGGGATTGGCCTCCATGATGGAAAAGCAGCCCCAGATATCGTTGTCGCTGCAGGCCTTGCGGAAGGCGGACACCTCGGGGCCATCCATCCTGCACATGATATCGGGGTTGATGTCCATCGACAGGCCGTGCAGCGCATATTCGGGAAACACCACAAGGTCCATCGTGCCGAGGTTGCGACGCGCCTTGCCCACCATCTCGACGATACGGTCCGTCTGCTCGGCCAGATCTTCGGGCGTTCTGACCGACGGCAGCTTCAGTTGCACCAGCCCGATCACCACGCCGTTCGCAGACTTGTTCAGACCCCCCAGACCGTTCATGTCGTGCTCCTATTTCGTGATGCTCAACTCGCCCGGCGCGCCGGTCATGGCTTTCGTGGGCGACGAGGTTGCGATCAGCACTCCCAGCGTCAGGACGTATGGGGCGGCGTAGAACAGGTAGTAGCCTTCCGAAATGCCGACCGATTGCAGCGTCGGTCCCAGCGCGCCCGCACCGCCGAACAGCAGCGCCGCACCGAAACAGGCGATCGGGTTCCAGCGGGCGAAGATGACCAGCGCGACTGCCATCAGGCCCTGCCCGGACGAGATGCCCTCGTTCCAGCTTCCGGGGTAGAACAGCGACAGGTAGGCTCCGCCCACGCCCGCAAAGGCTCCGCCCGCCGTCGTGGCAAGCGTGCGGACAACGGCGGGGCGCAGGCCCATCGCGCGGGCCGCATCGGTGCTGTCGCCGACGACGCGGATGATCAGGCCGACGCGGGTCGCACGAAACATCCACCAGAGCGCGAAGGCCAGCACCGCCCCGATCAGGAACAGCACGTTGACCCTCAGCGCCGCCCGGACCTGCGGCAGATCGGACCACCAGCCGAAACTGATCGAGGGCAGATCGGGCGCGACGGGCTGCACGTAGGGTTTCCCGAAATAGAACGCGAGCCCCATGCCGAGGATCATCATGGCAATCCCGATGGCAATGTCGTTGACGCGCGGAAGCGAGCAGATCAGCCCGTGAATCAGCCCGAAGAACGCCCCTCCGAGGGCCGCCGCCAGAACGCCGATCCAGGGCGAACCGGTCAGGTAGGCAAGCGCGTAGCCCGACATCGCGCCGAAGACCAGAGTGCCCTCCAGCCCCAGGTTGATGCGCCCCGACCGCTCGGTCAGAACCTCGCCGAGGCTGACGAACAGGAAGGGGGTCGAGACGCGGATCGCGCCGCCGAGAATGGCCAGCGGGATGATCCAGAGACCCAGATCCTCGGTCATGACGATCTCCACCTTTCGGGGGCGAAGGCCTTGAAGCGGCCATAGAACGTGTCGCTGATCAGGATCGCGATGAAGACGAAGCCCTGAAGCACCAGCGTCGTGGCGTCGGGCAGTTCCATCCGCCGCTGGACCAGCCCGGAAGACGCCTCGAACCCGGCTAGGAGAATGGCGACCGGGATGATCGCCAGTGGATTATGCCGCGCCAGGAATGCGATCAGGATTCCGGTGTAGCCATAACCCGATGCAAGACTTCCGTTGGCCGAACCGTGCACCGCAGCGACCTCGAAGAACCCCGCCAGCCCGGCGAATGCGCCTCCGAGCGCGGTGAAGCCGAGGATCAGACGGCCGACCGGCAGGCCCTGCACCTGCGCCGCGCGCACATTTCCGCCCGCGATGCGCGCCGCGAAGCCCCATGTCGTGCGCTCGATCAGGACCCACGCCAGAGCGCAGGATATGACGCCTACGACCAGGCCCCAGTGAACGTCCCAGCCGGGAATGTCTCCCACCTTCAGGGCCTCGGGCAATGGCGCCGTCGACGGCTTGTTGAGACTTGCCGGATCGCGCAGCGGTCCTTCGACCAGATGGTTCATCAGCGCGATGGCGATATAGGCCATCAGCAGGCTGGCGATGGTTTCGTTCACCCCCCGGAAATGGCGCATGGCGCCGACGGCCCCGATCCAGAGACCACCGACAAGAATCGCGAAGGCGGCCATCAGCGGCAAGGCGACAAGGGCCGGAACGCCCGACAGGACAGCTCCCAGAGCACCCGCCGCGACACCGCCCAGCACGATCGCGCCCTCGCCGCCGATCACGACCAGCCCCAGGCGGGCGGGCAGCGCCACGCAAAGCGCTGCCAGAAGAAGCGGCGCGGTGCGCGACAGCGTGTTCTGCCATGAGAACGCCGAGCCGAACCCGCCCTGGTAGACCAGCCCGAAGAACTGCGCAGGAGATTTCCCCTGCATCAGCAGGAACAGACTGAAGACGGCGAACCCGACCAGCAATGCCGCCAGCGGCAGCACGACCGCCTCGGCCCGCCGGGCGACCGGCGCAAGCCAGCTACCGGGCGGACCCAGCGCAAGGCCGGCGGATACGGATTGTTCGGTCATGCGGCCACCCCCTGCGCGCGTCCCTTACGACGTGGAACCGATCACACCCTCGACCAGGTAGTCCATGCTTTCCAGCGCGATATCGGTCTCGACCAGCGCCTCGCCCTCGGCCAGCAACGCCGTGCCGCTGTTGTCGTTCAGCGGACCCTTGATCGCGGCAAAGCCACCGGCCATGATCTCGGCCTTCGTCGCCTCGAACTGGGCACGCGCCGCGTCGGAGACGGCGGGTCCAAGCGGGCTCATCTTGATGAAGCCGTCGGCCAGACCGCCGCGAACGAAGTTGTCGATCGTGCCGCCCTCCATGACCGTCTTGACCATGCCCGTATAGACACCGGCCCAGTTCCACTCGGCGCCGGTCAGGTATTTCTCGGGGCCCAGCGGCGACTGGTCGGCGTGATAGCCGCAAACGAAGCAGTCGCGCCCGACAGCAGTCTCCATCACGACCTTTGGCCCGTCCACATGGCAGGTGATGACGTCGCACCCGGCGTCGGCGAGGGCGTTGGTGGCTTCGGCCTCCTTGACGGC
>CAZRNL010000214.1:0-5647 GCA_964601395.1 uncultured Silicimonas sp.
CCGTCTGGTTCGCCTTCGACACCCACGTTGGCCGCGATGCGGTGATCGAGCCGTATGTGGTCTTCGGCCCCGGCGTCACCGTCGAGTCGGGTGCGACCATCAGGGCCTTCAGCCATCTGGAAGGGTGTCACGTATCGACCGGCTCTGTCGTCGGTCCTTATGCCAGACTGCGCCCCGGCGCCGAACTGGCCAACAACGCGAAGGTCGGCAATTTCGTCGAGATCAAGAACGCCCAGATCGGAGAAGGTGCGAAGGTCAACCACTTGTCGTACATCGGCGACGCCAATGTGGGCGACCGCTCGAACATCGGCGCCGGCACGATCACCTGCAACTATGACGGCGTCTTCAAGCATCACACCGAAATAGGGCGCGACGCTTTCATCGGATCGAACACGATGCTGGTCGCTCCGGTGCGCGTCGGCGACGACGCCATGACGGCGACCGGCTCTGTCGTGACGAAGGATGTCCCAGACGGAGCGTTGGCCGTTGCGCGGGCGCGACAGGATAACAAGCCCGGATTTGCGATACGATTCTTCGAAAAGCTGCGCGCCGCCAAGGCCGCGGCGCGGAAAGGATAACTCAATGTGCGGTATCGTCGGCATCCTCGGAGACCACCAGGCCGCCCCGGCCCTGGTCGAGGCCCTGAAACGTCTGGAATATCGCGGCTATGACAGTGCCGGGATTGCGACCGTCAACAATGGTCGGCTTGATCGGCGGCGCGCGGTAGGCAAACTCGTCAATCTCTCCGATCTCCTCGTCCACGATCCCTTGCAGGGAAAATCGGGCATCGGGCATACCCGCTGGGCGACGCACGGCGCCGCGACAGAGATCAACGCGCACCCTCATCTCTCGGGACCGGTCGCGGTTGTCCACAACGGCATCATCGAGAACTACAAGACGCTCCGCGACGATCTTGCCGCAAAAGGTTACACGCCGCGCACAGAAACCGACACGGAGACCGTGGCGCTCCTTTGCCAGTCCTACATCGACCAAGGCCTTGCGCCCCGCGACGCCGCCGAACAGACCGTCGCGCGGCTTGAAGGAGCCTATGCGCTGGCCTTCCTGTTCGACGGGGAAGAGGATCTCATCATTGGCGCGCGCAAAGGCTCGCCCCTGGCCGTGGGCCACGGAGACGGCGAGATGTACCTCGGATCCGACGCCATCGCCCTCAGCACCATGACCGATCGCGTCACCTATCTCGAAGAAGGCGATTTCGCCGTTCTGACCCGATCCGGCGTCGAGATCCGCGACGCCAACGGCCACCGCGCCAACCGCGAGATCCGCACCATCCGTATCGACACGGCCGCCGTCGAGAAAGGTGGCCACAAGCACTTCATGGCAAAGGAAATCACCGAGCAACCCGTCGTTCTGGCCGACGCGCTGGCGCACTACGTCCGCGACGGCGGACTGTCCTTTACTGATCGGATGCCCGACTTCTCGAAGATCGATCGGATCGTCATGGTCGCCTGCGGCACGGCATTCTATGCCTGTCTGACGGCCAAGTACTGGATCGAACGCCTCGCCGGTATCCCGGTCGAAGTCGATATCGCCTCGGAGTTCCGCTACCGCACCCCACCAATTGGTCCCAACACGCTGGCGATCTTCGTTTCACAGTCGGGCGAGACCGCCGACACGCTTGCAGCGCTGCGCTACGCCGCCGACAAGGCGCAGATCCTTTCCGTGGTGAACGTCCCGGAAAGTTCGATCGCTCGCGAAAGCGATATATCCTTGCCGATCCTCGCCGGTGCCGAGATCGGGGTCGCCTCGACCAAAGCCTTCACCTGCCAGCTTTTCGTCCTCTTGGCGCTGGCGCTAAGGGCCGCAGCCGACCGGGGACGCATCACGGACAACGAGATGGAGGACCACATCGCGTCCCTCCGCGCGCTGCCCGGCCTCATGAGCCAGGCGCTCGCCACGTCCGACACCATCCGCGTGACCTCGCAGCGACTGGCCGAAGCGCAGGACATCCTGTTCCTCGGTCGCGGCCAGATGTATCCAATCGCGATGGAAGGCGCGCTGAAACTCAAGGAAATCAGCTATATACATGCCGAAGGTTATGCGTCGGGCGAACTGAAGCACGGACCCATCGCATTGATAGACCGCAACGTGCCGGTCATCGTCATGGCGCCCGAAGACCACCTCTTCGACAAGACCGTCTCGAACATGCAGGAAGTCATGGCCCGCGGCGGACAGATCGTCCTCGTCACCGACCGCAGTGGCGCAAAGGCCGCGGGCGAAGGCGCGATGGCGGTCATCGAGATGCCGCAGGTCCCCGACCTGATCGCGCCCATCCTCTACGCTGTCCCGGCCCAGCTTCTGGCCTACCACACGGCAGTTGCGAAAGGCACAGACGTCGACCAGCCCCGGAACCTCGCGAAGTCCGTCACGGTGGAATGATCCCATGGCAACCCAGTTCGACACAATAAACCGGCACTCAAGCCCTTCATCGAACGCCAAACCGTGACATTCTCGGCGACGAGGGCGGCCCGTGCAAATGGATCAACCCAAAGGCATGGGATCCCCGCCCGCGCGACCCCTCTCGCCGTGAAGAACGGCATCGCATGACCCCAGACGCCGCCCTTGCCGCGCTCTCTGCGACCGCAGACTCCGGCAAGGCCACCGAAATGGCGCGTTACCACAAGGCACCCCGCGTCTATCTCGGCGTGGCCAACCCCGACATCGACGCCCTGGCCAGGACCTGGCGCCAGACGCTCACCCTGGAAGACCGAATTGACCTGGCCCGCAATCTCTGGCGGTCCGACATCCACGAAGCCCGGATTGCTGCCGCCAAACTTCTGACGCAGGCGCGCATCCGCCCGGATGACACGGTGGCCTGGGAGCTGATCAAGTCCTGGGTGCCCGACTTCGACGCATGGGCAATAGCCGATCACGTCTCGATCGCTGGACAGAAGCGGCTTGTATTCGAGCCTGCGCGCCTCGACGACGTCGAACCCTGGACGACCTCGCCACATATATGGACACGCCGCGCGGTCCTCGTCATGACATTGCCCTGTACCCGCGACCGCCATCCGAAGCCGGCGGACGCGGCACGTCGTGACCGAATTCTCGTCTGGGCCGCGCGCTACGTCGATGACCGCGACTGGTTCATACAGAAAGCTGTCGCCTGGTGGCTGCGCGACCTGTCCAAGCGCGATCCGGAACGCACCCGCACTTTCCTCGCCGAGTACGGCGACCGGATGAAGCCCTTTGCCCGTCGCGAAGCCGCCCGGCACATCGCGAAGGCCTGATCGATGCTCCACTTCGCCGTCACACCGCCCTGGGTCTACGTGATGCTCCTTCTGACACTGGCCGGATGGCTCGTCTCGTCGGCCATCAGGCAGAAACCCGAAGGCCACCCGCAGATACTACGCGCACTGCTCGTCTTCGCCCTTTTGCAGATCGCGGTAGCAGGGATGTCCCTCACTTTCACCGCTCTGCGCAGCATCGACCATCGCGCCTGCCTCGCCGGCTTCCTGGGCTTTTGGGGCAACATTCTCGTCTTCGGCGCCGAAATCGGCCTCCTGGTCCTCCTCTTCCTCGTTTCGCGAGAACGAACCCGGCGCGATCTCGCCACGCATGGAAGTTTCTTCGCCGCTCTACTGCTGACGACTGTTGTCGCCACGGTCATCCACGTCAGATCCGCACTGCTCTGTACTGTCTGACATGCGGTCGAGCAGCCAAAGGCCACGATTGCGCTTCTCTCCTTGACGAATACTCCCGGTGGCCGCCCGGCACGGGCGGCGGCGGGCAGAGCCTCCTAGTCCCGATCCCTCAGCGCCCGCCTCATGATCTTGCCGGTCGCCGTCATCGGCAAGCTGTCCACGACCTCGACCATCCGGGGCGCCACATGCGGGCTAACCCGTTCGCGCACCCTTGCGATCAGCCGAGCCTCGACACCCTCGCGGGCCGCGCCTTCGCGCAGCACGACAAAGGCCTTCACCACTTCGGTGCGCTCCGGGTCCGGCACGCCCACGGCAGCGGCCAGCAGGACATCGGGATCGCCGGTCAGGCAGTTCTCGATCTCGGTCGGCCCGATCCGGTAGCCGGCGGAGGTGATCACGTCATCGTCCCGCGCGACGAAAGTGACATAGCCTTCCGCATCCATGCGTCCGAGATCCCCGGTCTTCAGCCAGTCGCCCTGGAATTTTTCCGCTGTCTTTTCGGGCTGGTTCCAGTAGCCGAGGAACATCACCGGATCGGGACGGCGCACGGCGATCTCGCCCAGTTCGCCGCGCGGCACCTCGCGCCCGTCACCGTCGATCACCGCTACCTCATGCCCCGGCACGGCGCGCCCGACTGTGCCCGGCCGCCGGACACCCCTGTCCGCCGCCGAACAGACGACAAGGTTGCACTCCGTCTGCCCGTAGAGCTCGTTCAGCGCCGCGCCGACCACGCGGTCGCCCCAGTCCAGCAGGTCGGGCGCCAGGCTCTCGCCGCCGGTGTTGACCGCCCGCAGACGATGCCCCTTCGGCACCGGAACCTGCCGCATCATCTTCAGCGCCGTCGGCGGCAGGAACGCCACGCTCACATCCTCCGCGACGATCAGGGACCAGGCCGCGGCGGCGTCGAATTTCCGCATCCTCTGCGCCACCAGCGGCACGCCGTGATAAAGGCACGGCATCGCCAGGTCCATCAGAGCCCCGATCCAGGCCCAGTCCGCCGGAGACCAGCCGATGTCGCCCTCCTGCGGAAAGGTTCCCAGCGACAACTCCACGCAAGGCAGATGCCCGATCAGGAACCGATGCGCGTGCAACGCTCCCTTCGGAGGCCCCGTCGTGCCTGAGGTATAGATCATCACCGCCGGATCCTCGGCTCCCACGGGCTCGGGCGCGGCAATGGGCGGATGCTCCAGGGCGTCCTCCCACGCAAGGACGGCCGGACCACTGGGCCCGGCCTCTGTACGACGACCCCCGATCACCAGAACAGCCTCCAGCGCCTCTCCCGCGACCGACAACACCTTGCTCGACTGTTCCGCGTCCGTGACCACCACCTTTGCACCGCTGTCGGACAGCCGGAACCCCAGAGCCTCCTCCCCGAACAGCGTGAAGAGCGGCAGCACGATCGCGCCCAGCTTCAGCGCCGCCAGATGCGCCACGATCACTTCCGCGCGCTGCGGCAGCAGCACCGCCACACGGTCGCCCTTACCCACGCCCCAGGCCGCGAACGCCGAGGCCAGCCTGTCCGAGGCCTCCTTCAGCTCCCCATGCGTCCAGACCCGCCGCGCGCCCGCCTCGGGCAGATCCACGATGGCAACGCGCTCGGGATCGGCTTCGGCCCAGCGGGTATTGCAGGTATGGTGAATGGTGAAATCATGCGGAATGTCCCAGCGGAAATCGCGGAGGATTTCGTCCCAGCTACCCCTGGGCAGCACCGGAAGGCGCTCAGTTCGCATAGACCTCCAGCGTCGGCAGATCGGTCAGAGGTGCATCCAGAATCCGCAGCGCCGCCAACGACACCCGGCTTGACCCGCTGTCCAGCGGCAGAAGCTCGACCTCGACCGACTTTCCAGTCACGGGATAGACCAATCTTCCGGTCCCCTGCGTCCTGGCAAGCGTTGTCTCGATCCAGAATCCGGCGCGCGACGGGTCGCCCAGAGATGCAACTGTCGTTCCGAGAAGTCTGCCCCCAGATGAATTGCCGGCGGCGG
>CAZRNL010000215.1:0-4886 GCA_964601395.1 uncultured Silicimonas sp.
CCGCGATTTGCCCGCTATACCAGCCGAACGCCCTATGCCGGTGTTCGCACGGCGAAAAAGGACGGTCAGAGACTCAAATCCTTCGGCGACTTCTATGTCAATGTTCTTCAGAACGTCGCGAGTCCTGACCCCGACAAGAGCAAGCAGGGCCGTGATCTTCTGTCTGCCCTGAAGGAAAGGGGGAAATGGCCTGCAAAACGCGATCTTGAGGCGTGGTTCGGGCCGAAGGGCAGTCGTTGGGAAAGCAAGGGCGAGTTTGTCAGGGCCGTCACATTGCCCGACGACTCTGAACTCCTGACGCGCCACGAAGTGCAGATCGCGCCGCCGGACTTGCTGGTAACCAATTACTCGATGTTGGAATACATGATGATGCGGCCGATTGAACGGCCGATCTTCGACAAGACAAGAGAGTGGCTTCAAAAGAACCCCGACGAAACCTTCCTCGTCGTCCTTGATGAAGCTCACCTTTATCGCGGTGCGGCTGGCGCCGAAGTCGGGCTCTTGCTGAGAAGACTTCGCGACCGGCTCGGGATACCCGAAGAGCGGCTGCAGGTCATTTGCGCAACAGCGAGCTTTGATGATCCGACTTATGCTCTCGAATTCGGCGCTCAACTCTCCGGCGTTCCCGCCAACACCTTTGTCTCCGTTCAAGGCAGCCTCGATCTAAAATCAGTCCAGGGCGCCGGTACTCATGCCGACGCTGACGCTCTTTCCGCTATAGACCTGCGGGCCTTCTATGAGGCCGAAACTGAAGAGGCGCGCCTCGAAACCGTTGCATCACTCCTGAAGTATCGCGGCATCGATGTCGTCGGACCGACAGGAAAGGCCCTTTATCAGGGCCTCAATGACTTCGGTCCTATGGGGCGTCTCATCAACGCAACCATGAAAGAGGCAATCCCGATAACCGAACTCGGCGCGCTCGTCTTCCCCGAAGGCGGGTCGGTCGACTTGGCGGACCAGGCCGTCACAGTGCTCATGGCCCTCGGCAGTGTCGCGCGACCATCGCCAGGGCTGCCGGGGCTCTTGCCCTGCCGGGTTCATAACTTCTTTCGTGGATTGCCCGGTCTCTGGGTCTGCATGGACCCCGATTGCAGCGAACTTACGGCGGAAGAGCGCGGCGGAATCTGTGGCAAGATGTATTCGCAGCCCATGGATGCGTGCGGCTGTGGCGCGCGCGTTCTCGAACTCTTCACATGCCGCAATTGCGGCACGGCGTACGGGCGCGCCCATACCGACGACATCGACGAGCCGCACGATCTTTGGTCAGAGCCGGGTGAACAGCTTCGCATGGCGAGCGGCGAGAGCGCGCCGCTGGAGCCTATCGATCTGCTTCTTGAGGAACCGGCTCATGACGATGTCGCTGAGCCGGCGGATTACGACCTCGAAACGGGACAGCTTAACCCGAACGCAATCGGGCCACGCACCAGAACGGTGTATATCCGGCAAAGTCGCCTGGCCGACAATACCGATGATGACGATGAGGGCGGGAGCACCCCGCAACCGCGCGGGCAGTTCGTTCCGTGCGCCGTATGCGGAAAGACGGCCCGGTTTGGACGAAGCTACGTTCAGGACCACCAGACCAAGGGCGATCAGCCGTTCCAGGCCCTCCTGACCAGGCAAATCCAGATTCAGCCGCCCGGGCCACAGGAGGCCACGCGCTTTGCCCCTTTGCGCGGTCGCAAGGTTCTAGCCTTCAGCGACTCCCGACAAGTCGCGGCCCGACTTGCGCCCAACATTCAGATGTATTCCGAGCGGGACTCGCTTCGGCCGCTGATCATCAGCGGTTTCAAATGGCTACAGGAACAGGACGCCCTGCGGCCGCATCTCGGACTGGATGATTTGTACTTGGGCGTGCTGCTAGCGTCTCAGAGGCTCAATGTTCGCCTTCGCCCCGAGTTACATGCTCACGAGAGCTTTGAGGCCGAGGACATCGTCGAGAAGGCGATCAAGGATGGAGACCTCGACGATCCGACCGCTCTGCTGGGGCTTTTTCTCGATCTGCGAGCGCACCGCCCGCCCGAGGCTCTTCTCGGAAGCATGTTGACGACGCTCTCAGACCGCTTTTACGGGATGGAAGCGCTCGCCCTCGCCACGCTTTGCGAGAAGGACCGTCATCGCAAGACGGTTGCCGGCCTGCCGCCCATACCCGGACTGGCGGAAACGGACGAAGCCAAACTCGCTCTGACGCGATTCTGGCTTCGCTGCTGGAACGGATTCTGGCTCGCGCAAATGCCGGGTATCTGGGTAGACCGACCCGCTTCGGACGGCTATCGCGTTAGATCGCGCAAGGCGCAGGCCAAGATAGATGCCGTCAATGCCGTAATCGGTGACAAGGCCGCGCGGAAACTGTTCTGGGATGAATGGCATCCCGAACTCGTCTCGACCTTCACCAAATCCAAGGAAGGCGGAAACAGATATCTCAACGGCAGTGAACTATCGCTCCAATTTGAGGGCGACTGGGTACACTGCCCGGGCTGCAAGTCCGTCCATCGGCCAATCCCCGGACATGATCGTTGCCTTGACTGTGGAAGCCTTTCCGTCAGCGCACTCGATCCGGATATCGATCGCGTTTTCCTCGCCCGGAAAGGCTTTTACCGGAAACCCGTCACGGAGGCCCTCCAGGACCCGCCGCGGCAGCCTATGGCCCTCATCGCGGCCGAACACACCGCGCAGCTCAATGCGCCACAGAACGAGGATGTGTTCTCCAAAGCCGAGGAGCACGAACTTCTGTTCCAGGATATCGCCCTCGTCGGCAGCGGCCTCCGGTCTCGCTCTACGGCGATCGATATCCTCTCCAGCACCACAACCATGGAGGTCGGTATCGACCTCGGCGCGCTCACAGGTGTCGCGCTAAGGAACATGCCCCCCGGACGCGCGAACTATCAGCAGCGCGCCGGACGGGCCGGTCGCCGCGGCAACGCGGTTGCCACCGTTCTGGCTTTCGGAAGCGCGGACAGTCACGACGAGCACTACTTCTCCAGGCCGGATGAAATGATCCGCGGAAAAGTCATCGACCCGAAATTGACACTGGATAACCCGGAGATCGCCCGGCGCCATATCCGCGCTTATTTGCTCCAAGGCTATCATCAGGACCGGCTGCCGACGATTGATCCAGACCAGCCGCACGATCTGTTCTCGGTTCTTGGCAGCGTTGCAGCCTTTCGCAAGCCAGAGTCTGTCCTGAACCGCGATGATTTCGCCTCGTGGCTCACAGAGAACGAAGCGACGCTCCGCACGCGTATCGCCTCCTGGCTGCCGATCGAACTCTCGGATGCAGACCGAGCCGAACTGCTCGGAGAATTCGTGACGGACTGTCTGAAGGCGGTCGATGATGCGATCTCCTCCGATGCCACGAACGATAATGAAGAGCAAGGCGAGGATGATGGCGGGGACGAAGAGGCCCCGGAGGAGGGAGAAGAGCGCCCGCAGCAGGCTTCCCAGCCGAACAAACTCCTCGACCGCCTTCTCTATTGCGGGAAACTGCCCCGTTATGCGTTCCCCACGGACGTCGCGACGTTTCATGTCTTTGACCGTGACCGCTCCACACCCTTTCGTCACATCATGAAGTTCGCGCCATCGCAGGGCCTGCCGATTGCGCTCTCGCAATACGCTCCCGGAAAGCAGGTTTGGATTGCAGGGAAGTGCTACACGTCCGGTGCGATCTATTCGGTCATGAGGGATGATCTCTTCGAGGCCTGGCAAGCGCGAAAACTATATATGCAATGCTCTGAGTGCGGATACGCCAAGACGTACGAGCAGGGAGAAGTCGTCCGAAGCGACACGTCAGATTGCGAGGCCTGCGGCGAGACCGGCAGCTTCGGACCGGCGCGCTATTGGTTGCGGCCACCCGGGTTTGCGCATCCCGTGTTTGAGGAAGAGGTCACATCGCCGGACGAGATTCCGGAGACAAGCTATGCGACGCGCGCCAAACTCACGATGGGCACGCCGGGCGATAGCGCAGGGTGGGTGCACGCGAATGACCGTGTCCGCGGCCTGAGCACGCGCGAGCATCTTCTCGTATCAAACACCGGCCCGCAGGATGAAGGCTACACCTATTGCGTCAAATGCGGCCGGATTGAAGCAAGCACGAAACCAAACCCCAGTCTTGCCGGCCCGCACCGCAAACCCTTCCCTGAGAAGGACGACAACCTGATGTGCGATGGCATCGGTCCGACCCGCCACCTGGTCCTGGGAACAGACTTCATTACCGACATTGGCCTTTTCTCGATGCGTGTGGAAAAACCCATCGAACTCAGGCCGGCCCATTACTCCACCCATGTCGCTCTCAGGACCGTCAGCGAGGCGCTGGCTAAGGCCGCCTGTCAACTGCTTGAGATCGAGCCGGGCGAACTGATGGCCGAGTTTCGTCCTGCGCTCACAACCAGGGGAAAGTCCGGAAAGGAAGTCGAGATATTCCTTTACGACACGCTGCCCGGTGGGGCCGGCTTTGCAAGCCAGATCGCCGGACGCGGCCTCGAACTTTTCCAGAGGGCGCTGTCCCTTCTCAGAAACTGTCCGGAGGACTGCGACAGCTCGTGCTACCGATGCCTGCGGAGTTTCAAGAACAAGCTCGAACACAGGCTTCTCGACCGCCATGTCGGGGTCGAGCTTCTTGAATATCTTCTGTCCGGCCAATATGCCGGCTTCAACGAGCAGCGATTGAAAGACTCCACAGCGCTTCTCCTGAACGACCTCAGAAGGCGCTGCGATGACGACTTTTCCTTCCAGGCCGGGGCCACCGTTACCTACCAAGCGGAAAAGACCATAGAGGTTCCCATCCTCGCTCAATCGGGCGGAAAGACGATCGTGGTCGCCTTGTCAGGTCCGTTGACGAGCGGCCACCCAGCTGACGCCAGGATTGCGGACCTTCGGAACAATAGTACGGC
>CAZRNL010000215.1:4896-5619 GCA_964601395.1 uncultured Silicimonas sp.
ATAAGAGGGTGAGGGTCGAGATGTTCGTTCCATGCCTATCCGGATAACGCAGACACCCACTACCTGTAGGGTGTGCCCACTCGCCGGAATACAGCTCGGCGTAGGTTGGAGCCTTGGCCGCGCCAGCGATCCCTAGCAGCGAGCGGAAGGCGTTGAACGGATAGAAGCGCCGGTTGAAGCGGAACGTGAACTCATTGAGGTAGGCTTGGAGGTGCTTTGCGCTCACACCGTGGTGAATGCCGTTGAGCCAAGTCCTCAGGTTGCTGAAAACGAGGTGGATGATCGGCATGAACGCCTCGAGCACCTCGGGGTCCCGGTTCCATGCCGATTGACACCCTGCGGCTATGGCCTTTACCGGCAGTTGACCGGTCTAGGCTGCACCTGCCGCATTGTGGCACCGAGCCGGACGCCGAAGACTCCGGGCGAACGAATCAAGAACGATGTTCGGGACGCAGAGAAGTTGGCGCGTCTCTGCCGGGCCGGCGAACTGACATTCGTTTGGGTGCCGGATACTGTGCACGAAGCCATGCGGGACTTGGTTCGGGCGCGATACCTCGCTGCCAAGGACGTACGGCACGCCCGGGCGCACGTGCAGATGTTCCTCCTCAACTAAGGCGAACGGTATCCGGCTGTTCAGCGATATCGCACTTGACGAGTTGGGGGAAGCAGAGGTCGGGCGTAGCCCGGCCGTAGCTTCCCCCAACTCGGGCGCGGGTTTTGCCC
>CAZRNL010000216.1:0-5604 GCA_964601395.1 uncultured Silicimonas sp.
GTCGTCTCGGGATTTGGCTCTCAGCAAGTCTCGCTTGTGACGTGGCCTAGCGTTACCCGGCCTCCTGGGCCAGCGCCACGCGGGCCTGCAATCGGCTTTGCGCCTGGTCGATCACCACGGCGGCGACGATCACCAGCCCCTTGATCACCATTTGCCAGAAGGATGACACACCCATCATGATCAACCCATCAGACAGGATGCCGATCACGAAAGCCCCGATGATCGTGCCGATTATGCGCCCGCGTCCGCCGGACATCGACGTGCCACCCAGGACGGCGGCGGCAATTGCGTTCAGTTCGAAGAATTCGCCCGTGGCAGGGTGGGCAGCTTTGAGTTGGGATGCGATGATCAACCCGACCAGTGCCGCCATCAGGCCCGAAAACATGTAGACGAACATCTTCACGCGGCGCACCCGGACACCAGACAGTGCCGCTCCACGTTCGTTACCGCCGGTCGCGTAGATGTGCCGCCCCAGCGGCGTACGCTGCGCGATGTAGGCCGAGGCGATTGTTACGATGATCAGCATCCAGATCATGACCGGTATACCGATGAACGACCCCGTTCCGATCAAGGGGAAGGTGTGTGAGCCGTATTCGGGATTGCCGTTGAGGTTCGGGAACGTCCGCCCGCCCGACATCAAGAGCGCCGCGCCGCGCGCAATATAGAGCACCCCCAGCGTGGCGATGAAGGGGGCCACGTTTAATCGCGTTATCAATATCCCGTTGATCCAGCCGACGAAAATGCCGGCCAGACAGACAAGAAACATGATCTCGAACGTGTTGAACTGGATCGACCAGCCATATCCCGGATCGATGCCATTCAACACGAGGTATCCCGCGATCATGCTGGTCAACCCGTTGACACTTGCCGTCATACGAGACCGACCTGAGCTGTGGCGTCGAATTCAGTGTGATCCCTTCATCGTTGTCCAGAAGCGCCAGATGCCGATCCTTCAGGCCGTCGAAGGCCACGGGAAGCGCGGGTTGCAGGACGTCGCGGATGAAACGGCGGCGCGAGAGAAGAAAGCCCACGTCCGAGCCATCGGGGATCACGTCGGCCTCGATCTGGTTCAGAAGTCCGTCGGTCGACCGTTTCTCGGTCTGGCAGAGCACGCCCAGCGTTGAGCGCCCGGGATCGTCCACGTTGCGCCCGAAGGCGTAACTGATCGCCGTCGGCTTGAGCCATTTGAAGTCCTCGGCCTTCTCGACTGTGCGGTATAGCGTGATCGCCGCGAAGACGTGGGTGAAGCGCGCCAGATTGTCCTGAAGCCATTTTTGCAGCGCTGCTCCGGCATACCCCTCGTCCATGATGCCGGGGCTGCCATCGATCTCGAGACCTGTGACGCGGGCTGGCGGCATACTGTCCTGATCTTCGATGTTCAGCACCAGCAACATCGTTTCCTTGGGCGTAGAGGCGCGCAGGCCGGCATCCTCTTCCAGTGGCAAGAGGTCCAGCCGGACGTCGACGCGGGCAAGGGCGCTGTCGTAGCGTTTCACGGTTGTGCCATAGTCGATGACGAGATTGTGCAGGTCCATGTCGAGCGTCAGGATCTTACCGTCTCCTTCCGGACTGATCCGCCAGGGCAGGAATTCGGCGGCGACATGAACATCGTCATCACCTGCCTGCGAAAAGTTTCTTGGGGTTGTGTGACCGAGGGCAATCGCCTTGTTCAGCGTGTCGATGTGGATCGAGGACACCATGTCCCATCCACGAGCGGTGACATTGACGGGCATCCGGATGCTCCATTCAAGGGGAGAGGCGGACGGTACAGGATCGCACCGCCCGGATTTCTTGTGTCAGGCGGAAAAGTGAGCCTGACCGAGAGCTTGCAGGCTGCCGTTGAATTGCAGCTCGTCGATCTCGAAGCCGGTGTTGTTCGGGAAACCGACCGGCGTCATGACTTCCGTGGTGAACTCGCGGAAGTCAGGCAGCTCTTTCTGGGCATCGACGTCTGCCATGATCGGCAGGAACTGCTCGTAGGCGAAGCCCGCCGCCGACATCATGCCCATGATGAACGCCCGACGCGTGGTGATCTGCGCCATGAACCATTCACTCATAGTCACGGTTTCACCGGCCGCAGCGGCCATGGCCGGTCCGGCTCCGGCAGCGGTTCCGGTTGCGATCTCGCCGGGCGTCGCGGCGCCCGTCTGGACCATCTTGCCCGCAACGGCGGCGCCGCTTTCGGTAGTCTCGGCGGCCGTGCCCACCCATTTCATGTAGCCCCACTTCATGAGAGGCAGGACGACAGAAAGAATGGCCAGTCCAAGGAGCACATAGTCGATCACCTTCGCGGCCTTGGTCTTTTCGACGGTCGCCCAATGGTGAAAAACGGTCTGGTCGGGATGGTCGGGCTTGACTTCGGGGGCGAGGCTGAATTTGCCGTCGACCAGCTTGGCCATCGAGCGTGAGCGGATGTCGTGGTGAATTGTCACGAGCCACCAAGCGCCCCATTTCTCGTAGGGATGCCAAAGATCCTCGAAGCTGACGTCGATGTAGCTGTCGCCCAGCCGGATCACCAAGGTGTTTGCAGGAACCTCGACGCGGACTCCGTCCTTGCCTTCTTCCAAGACCAGTTCATTGATATAGATATCGCCGGTGTTTGTGACTGTATTGTCCAGATCGGCCAGATCGAAATAGTCATCCGGCCAAACCTTCGACTTGTCCTCGGTCGCGGGGCCGGTGAAGAGATCGGCCATGCTCTTGAGGATCATCTTCCGAAGGAACCGCTCTTTGGAAATCAGGAACGACGCGGATTTTCCTGCCGGCAGTGTGTCGGGCGAAATCATCTGGGCCCGGTGGGCGCTTTCGCGGTCTTCGGTCATGCAAAGCACGCCGAAGACTCCGTTCTCGACCGTACCATCGTCGTAGACCGCATAGCTGGTGTCGGTCGGGCGAAGCCACTGGAAGTGGTCCTTGTCGGCCTTGGAATTCAGGTTGACCGTCGCGAAGACATGGTCGAACTGCTGCGCATTCCTGTTCAACCAGGCCTCCATCAGTCCGCGCAGGAAGAAGTTGGTCGGCGTATCGGTTTCGGAACCGTCGTATTCCACCGATTCCACTGTGATGATCGGCACGCCGTCGGCTTCGTAACTGTCCTTCGGTGTGATCAGCTTGAACGCGAACAAATCGCCTCCTGCCTCACCTTTGCCTAGCGGGACAGGCTCAAGGGTCACCTTGACGGTGTAGACCACGTTGGTTCGCGTCTGGTCCGTTTTGCCGGTGCGCGTCAGCGTGACGCTGGGAACCGGCAGTTGCATCATGATCAGTCGGCCGGCGCCGCCTCCGGTCAGCTGCCAGTCGCCGAAACCGCCTGAAATGGTGGCGACATCTCCGTCGGGGTCTGTGGCGCTTTCACTGAATGTATCGGGGCTGCTGCCCGCTGCCACGATCGAGGAATTGACATTGGCGTAGCGAATGGCAAAGACCGTGTCCCAGCCTTCGAGAAGATCGCCCAATTCCATAGGGGGTGCGCCGAGTGTCATCGTATCCGAGACGTGCATGTTCATTGTCGTTCTCCGTTGCTGTTGCACCGGCAGATTGACGACAAAGAAAAGCCGCCGCTGTGATGGCAATCACAGGCGGCGGCAGCAACCCGGCCACTCGTTAACACTCAGGGCCGGAGGGACCGTCCGGCCAGAAGCATCAGGCCCGAAAGAAGCAACAGACCACCAGCGGGAAGGGGCACTTCGGTGGGGACTTGTGCATCCGCAGTGATGGTAAGCGCCGTGTCGTAGACGTCGTTCTCGAACCAGCTGCCCTGGGGCGGGAAGCCGTTGTCGAAGCTTGTCAGGAAACCGTCTCGCAAGTACGTCACGCGCCCGTCACCCTGAACGTCTGGTTGCGTCGTGCCCCACCATCCGCCGAAGCCTTCGCGCATGGACAGCGACAGCGAATAGATGCCGGCTGCAAGGTTCAGGCCCTGTCCGAAGAACGACTGCGTTCCACTGCCGGAAAAAACGGCGGCGTCTTCCAGCGAAGCGATGTTGATCCCGTCGATCACGTCGTTTCGAGTCAGGAAGATTTCACCGCTGCAGGGTGGCAGAAGGCAAGTCAGGTCAATGGTCATGCCTACGTTGCTGAGATCCTCGTTAACCTCGAAGACAACACCCGCCCCGTAATACTGCGCCGTTGGACCGAGCGAGAAAATCCCGTCCTGGGGTCCTTCCACAGAAAGGACGGTCGCACCTTGCGCCGTTCCCGCCACGGAGATCACGGAAAGTATGGTACCTAACAACACATTTCTCACAGCCGAACCCTCATCAAATGAATCCATGAAAAGGACCATGAGACGGAATCCTTGTCTGTGACGCGCGTCACAAGCAGCGCTGCTGGCCACAATTGGATGAGCGCGTTCAGAACGCCTGGACACTCGATCCGGCCCTGCGCGTGACTGCGTGAGGTCAGTCCAGCGTCGCGTCGAACTCGATGATGCTGCGATCGTCGTCGGTCATGGGGCTGACGATAATCTTCGCATTGGCGATGCCGGGGCCGGAAAACTCTATAGACTGGACAATCACGTCTTCCGCGCCCTGGGTCACGAAATAACCGCTGCTGGCCAGGTTCTCTTCCCAGTCCGCAAACAGCGTATCGAGATCGGCGGCTGTCGCAATCGACAACATCCGCACACTGGATCCGATGGCTCGATCCATGACGACCTCGGCATCGTCCGGGATCGTCAACACGTCCGGAATCCAGTCCTGAAGGTATTCGCCAGCGTGTACCGCTGCCGAGGCCGCAATCACGAGCAACGATCCGACGAGCATGTTCCTGATCGGTAGGCGCGGGATTGAAGCGCGCAAACTGGCGCTGGGCCGTCCAGTACCGGTCGGGGCAAAGCCGGAAAACGCGGGTGTGCTTCTCTTGACCCTCATGACCGGAAAGCTATCGCTCGTCGCGGCGTGTTCAAGTTCGCCGGCGTATTCCCGCCGCTCCGCGTTTATTCGTCTGCGGCCTCCTTCCAGACAGCACCGCTATCCGGTCACGTCGCCCTTGGCGGAGCGGAAGGCTAACCGCATCTGCTTCTCGGTTTCGATCAACGCGAAAAAGACGACGCCGATTGCAACGATGAGCAGCCCGTCAAGCAAAGGCACGGCTTGCGTTCCGAAGACGGCTTGCAGGGGGGGAAGATAAGTAACGGCGAATTGCGCCGCAGTCACCGTGATGACGCAGACCCAAATGATCCGCGTGCCCTTGGCCGCCGCCCAGGTGAGCGACGTGCCGTGAAGGTTGCGGATGAAAAAGAGGTAGGCGATTTGGAGCATAACCAGAGTGTTCATCGCGATGGTCTGGGCAAGCGGGGCAGGATAGCCATTGTCGGTCGCGTAGAAATACATGCCGAAGACCGCCGCCAGGACTAGCACCGAAACAAGTGAGATCTGCCAAACCAGCGTACCGGTCAGCAGCGGCTCGACCCGGGGGCGCGGCGGCCGGCGCATCGTTCCGGGTTCGGAAGGCTCGAAAGCGAGCGCAAGTCCCAGCGTGACGCCTGTGATCAGGTTGACCCAGAGGATCTGCACCGCGGTGATCGGCAAAGCCATCCCGAGAGACAAGGCGACGACGATGGTCATCGCTTCGCCCGCGTTGGTGGGCAGGGTCCAGCTGATC
>CAZRNL010000217.1:0-5581 GCA_964601395.1 uncultured Silicimonas sp.
ACTCTAGACACTGGACCACCTCCTTTCATTACGTTGCCGATACGTGGAGGTTGGCACAGATTTGGTGTCTGTCAAATTAATTTACGCTACCTTTGCCGTCATCCGCTTCACGATTAAGCGAAATGGCACCAGTGCGATCAAGGCGAGGGCAAGTTTTACGCCCCAGTCCGCCACCGCCAGCGAAACCCAAAGCGGAACGATCGGGCCGACGCCAAGGAGCGGCAATGCCTCGCCGGCCCAGGCGGTGTCGTTCGCAGGTTCGATCCAGCTCAGCGCCGCCGAAAAGGCGATGGTGAAGAACAGGACGGTGTCGACCGCCGAGCCGACCAGCGTGGACACAAGCGGCGCTTTCCACCACGTACCCTGGCGCAGCCGGTCAAAAATCGACACGTCCAGCATCTGCGCAGTCAGGAACGCAAATCCCGACCCCAAGGCAATGCGCCACGTCACGAGCGGTCCGAACTCGCCCGTGATCTGGGTGCCGATCGCCGAGCAGGCCACGCCGGTCAGGAAGCCGGCCAGGACTACCTTCCGAGCCACGGAAGCGCCGTAGACGCGGTTCATCACGTCGGTGACGAGGAAGGCCAGCGGATAGGTGAAGGCACCCCAGGTCAGCCACTGGCCGAAAAGGAACTGCACGAGGATGTTCGAGGCCACGACGATGGCGGCCATGGCAAGAACGCCCGGAAGAACTCTGGTCATGATCTTTTCCGTTTTGACAAGGTGGTCGGAGACTTGGCCCCCGTCATGGAGACGGCGCGCTGTAACGCCGTGGGGCTATTCGGTCAAGCGGAACTCTACGAATTGCGTCGGCTCTCCGCTCTCGCCGTTGTTATCCGACACAAGCGTCAGGCGCAGCCCGCCTGCATCGCGCCAGACAGCGATCCCTTCGAGGTTGCCGTATTCGCCGCGCTCTCCGGTCCAGAGGATCACGTCCTCGCTTCCGTCCAGTCGAACCCGCCGCACGCGGTTCTGCCACCAGAGACCCACCACCAGCTTGCGTTCGAGAAGATACAGATCGCCGTTGGCGTCGAAATCGGCTCCGACGATGGAAAAGAGATCCTGCTCGGGCAGGTACCCGTCGATGGTCCAGTCCTCGCCGTCCAGCCGGTAGATCGGAAACCCTTCGGGCAGTGGCTTCTCGGAGAATGTGTAAAGCACTCCTTCGGGCGAAAGGGCCAGGGCTTCAAGCTGCCAGTTGTCGGCATGATCGTAGAAGGTCGGATGATCCCTGATCCAACTCTCCGCGTCGCTCAGTCCGCGGTCATAGCGTGCCACCCGCGCCCATCGCTCGAAGGATACCCAGGCGGTGCCGTCCGGCGCGATAGCCAGGCCTTCCGAGTCCGACCAGTCACCGACCCTGCGGGCCGATACCGGAAAGCCGTTCGATCCCAGAAGGGCTTTCAACTGGTCGATCTCCAGCCCGGTGATTGCCTCGCCTTCGCGCAGAAAGCGACCCGACAGCCAGAACCCGCGGTCACCGATGGCGACGAAGCTGTCTCCATCTTCGGAAACCTCGATCCCGGAAAGCCCGACGATCAGGTCGGTCTCCCAGTCGAAGCTCCCGATCGGGGTCAGTTCGGCAGAAGTCGCCGCACCCACCGACAAAACGGAGGATACTAGCGCTGCAAGACTTGAGCGCATTGGTTCGGCAAATCGGCCAGCACGTATTCGCGACGTCGCGGTGCGGGTTTGGCGTTTGGATCGGGTGGTGGCGGATTCAGGATGTTGTTGACCCAATCCTGGGCATCCGCACAACCGTCGCCCGCAGGCGGCGGCGTCTGGTTCTCGCAGCCCTGCGCGCCTTTGGGGCAGGCGAGCCGCACGTGGAAATGGGTATCGTGTCCCCACCAGGGCCGGATCTTCCGCAGCCAGCTCCGGTCGCCCTTTTCGTCCTTGCACATCTGCACCTTGGCGCCCGGGAACACGAAAATCCTGGCGACAGCGGGATCCTTCGCCGCCGCCTTCAGGATGCGGTGATGCGCAACGCTCCAGCTTCCGTTCACGTAGGCGCCCTTGGCCCGCTGCATCGTGATAGACGACACGGATTCGCGCTCGCCCCGGCTCAGGCCAAGATTGCCGGCGGGCAGCATCCAGATGTCGATGTCCAGCCCCAGCTGATGGCTGGCATGCCCCGAAGACATCGGCCCGCCGCGCGGTTGCGAGATGTCGCCGATGTAAAGACCCCTCCAGCCCGGTTGCGTCGCGGCGAAGTCAGAGAGGCGCTCGATGAAGTCGATGGTTTGCGGATGGCCCCAGTTCCGGTTGCGGCTCAACCGCATGGCCTGCCACGTCGGACCTGTCTCGGGCAACTCGACCGCACCGGCGATGCACCCCTTTGCATAGCTTCCGAATGGGGCGGGCCGGTGTTCGGACCCTGTTCTCGCCGAACTGAAAAGTTCTTTCGCCAGGGGCTCGGCGACAGCGCCCGCGGGCAATGTCAGGGCAAGGGCCGCCACCAGAAGGGCGGCTATCACGCGTTGTGTCATGAGGCTGCTCGATCTCCGTCGGGTTTCACCCAGAATAGCAGAAAAAGCCCCAAAAGAAACAGCCCGATCAGCGGCGCCATGCCGATCCGCACATTGTCCGTCATCACCGTGAAGACGCCGATCAGCATCGGTGCCAGGAACGACGTGGCGCGCCCGGTCAGCCCGTAAAGCCCGAAGCTTTCCGTCGGCGCCTCCGGATCCGCGTGCCGGACCATCAGCGTCCGGCTTGCTGCCTGAAGCGTGCCACCCAGCCCGCCGATCATGATGCCGCAACCGAAGAACAGCAGGTCGGGCAGGGCCGAGCCTTCCGGCACCGTTATTCCGGCAACCGAGGTGGGCGTCATGTTCAGGATCAGCGCGCAGACCGCGACCAGTCCCAGGATCGCCCCCACGATCACCGGTTTCGGCCCGAACCGCCGGTCGAACCGGCCTCCGACGAAGGAAAACGCCGCCGCGGCGATCACGCTGATGATCCCGAAGATGCCGACCTTCGTGATACTCCAGCCCAGCACCAGCGTGGCATAGGTGCCGCCGAAGCCGTAAAGCCCGTTCAAGGCGTCGCGGTAGAGCATCGAGCCGCCGAGGAAGGCGGCAAGGCTTCGCCGCGTCATCACCCCTGCGACCGAGCGCTTCAGGCTGGCGATGGCCGCTCCCACCGAAGCGCGCCGCCGCACCGGAACGGTTTCGCGCACCCAGAGGAAATAGGGCACCATGAACAGTGCGAACCAGATCGCCACGAAGGGACCGACAAACCGCGTTCCCTCGCGCATACCGGGATCAAGACCGAAGCCGGGCGCCAGGCCAACGATGGTCAACCCGTTCGGCTGCTCGACCAGAAACGCAAGCACCAGGATCAGCGACACCAGCCCGCCGAGATAGCCGAACGCGAACCCCGACCCCGAGATCCGTCCGATCTCGGACGGCGTGCCAAGGGCTGGCAGTTGCGCGTTGATGAAGATCTGCGCGAACTCCGCGCCGATGAAGCCCAGGCCGAACAGGCAGAGTGCCCACCAGAGGTTCGACCCGTCGGGCAGAACCCACCAGAGCCCGCAGGCTCCCATGACATACATCACCGAAAAGCCGACGATCCAGGGCATCCGCCGTCCCGCCGTGTCCGCCAGCGCCCCCATCAGCGGCGCGCCGAACCCGATCATCAGGCCGGTGACCAGAAGCCCCAGCGACCACAGCCCTTGCGCGTCGGAAGAGGCGACATCGCCGGAGGCCCCCCCGGCCTCGAAGGCGGTCTTGGCCACCGAGACGAAATAGGGACCGAAGATGAAGGTGACCAGAAGCGTGTGGAAAGGTTGACTTGCCCAGTCGAAGAAGAACCATCCCCAGATGCGGCGCCGCGCGCTCGGTTCGCTCATGCAACGTCCCCGTTTGACTCCCTCCACATAGACGGGGCAGGGGGGCGGGCGCAACTCAGTCCTGCAAGGGAGGCCAGGGCCGTGCGGTTTCGGCCTCTTTCCAACGCGTTACCCAATCGGGCAACGGCGGGCTTTCGGCCGGAAATCCCAGCGCGCGGGCCACTTCCTCCGTAGGCACGATCCCCCGCCCGGTGGTGATCGCCGTGCGCAGGATCACCTGCGCCACGCAATCGCCGTTCCGCCAGAAACTCTGATCGACATAGGTGAATCTTTCGTCCCAGCCGACCACCCGGCTGCGCATCTCCAGCTTCTGGAGCATCGTCACCCGGCGTCGATAGCGGATCGCCGAGCCGGCCACCGTCCCGTACCAGCCGCGCCGCTTCAATTCGGCCAGAATGCCCATTCGCCGGAACAGCACGATCCGGCCAAGATCGAACAGCGTCAGGAACCGCCCGTTGTTCATCTCGCCGAACATATCGATGTCCCAGGGCCAGCAGCGCAGCTGCGCCACATGCACATCTCCCACGCCCAGCCTGGGCGCGTTCCTGTGGATGAAGATCTCCTTGGCGACCCGGCCGAATGGATACATGGACTGGCACCTCCTGTTCAGGGGATTCCACGAGACCTGCCGAAACTTCAACCCTGACGCAACGGCACGCCGGGCTTGCACTGGCGGCGTCACGCGATTAGGTGACGGACGACGCCAGAGTAGGAGCCGGCCCGCATGATCACCCTGTTGAAAATCCTCCAGCTTCTGCTGGACGTGGCCTTCTTCATCATGATCGTCCACATCATCATGAGCTGGTTGATCAACTTCAACGTGCTGAACCTGCGCCAGCCGCTCGTCGCCCAGATCTGGGACGGCCTGAACCGGCTGCTGGAGCCGATCTACGGACCGATCCGGCGGATGCTGCCGAACACCGGCGCGCTCGACCTCGCGCCGCTGGTCCTGTTCATCCTGATCATCATCCTGCGCGACATCGTGATCCCGGATCTGTACCGCTCGGTGGCGTTCTAGGCGGACTTTCCGCTTCATCTTGCGGAAATTACGCATCTCCCGGCCTTGTCGGGCGTCCGGCGTCTTGTTCACCTCCCGTTCACGTGCCAAGGTGTAGCCAACAAGAGCAGACAAGAACAAAGGCACACCGATGGACGGCGCGATAACCTCCGCCCGATCCCTTCTGTCCGACATCTTCGGCTTCAGCGATTTCCGGCCCATGCAGGGCGATATCGTCGAGGCCGTGGCGGCGGGCGAAGACGTCCTGGCGATCATGCCCACGGGCGGCGGCAAGTCGCTCTGCTTCCAGCTTCCGGCACTTTTGCGCCCCGGCCTGACGGTCGTGATCTCGCCGCTCATCGCGCTGATGCGCGACCAGGTCCGCGCGCTTCGCGAAGCCGGGGTCGAGGCGGGTGCGCTGACCTCCGGAAACACCGACGACGAGACGAACGCGGTCTTCGACGCGCTTCACAGCGGTGCGCTGAAGCTCCTCTACATGGCGCCCGAGCGGCTGGCCTCGGGCGGCACCGAACGGCTTCTCAGCCAGGCCGGCGTCACCATGATCGCGGTGGACGAGGCGCATTGCGTCAGCCAGTGGGGCCACGATTTCCGGCCCGACTACCTGCGCATCGGGGCGCTCCGCCGCGCGCTTGACGTGCCGCTCGCCGCCTTCACCGCCACCGCCGACGCCGAGACCCTGGCCGAGATCGTCGAACGGCTGTTCGGCG
>CAZRNL010000218.1:0-5563 GCA_964601395.1 uncultured Silicimonas sp.
TGCGGCATGATCTTCCGTCTTGCTGTCGGTTCCTTGCTGGCGCGGGCGCTGACGGTCGGCATGACGGTTCTGGCCATCGCTCTTTCCGTCGCGCTTTTCCTTGGCGTGGAAAAGCTGCGGACCGGTGCCCGCGCAAGCTTTGCCGATACGATCTCGGGCACCGACCTGATCGTCGGCGCGCGCTCGGGCTCGGTGCAGCTTCTGCTCTATTCCGTCTTCCGCATCGGCAACGCGACGAACAACGTGACCTGGGAAAGCTATCAGGACATCGCCGCGCGGCCGGAGGTGGATTGGATCGTACCCATCTCGCTTGGTGACAGCCATCGGCAGTTCCGGGTCATGGGCACCACTCCGGAATTCTTCGAGCATTACAAGTATCGTGGCGGCAGGGCGCTGGAGATCCCCCACGGCCATGGGCTGGACGATCTCTACGACGCCGTCATCGGTGCCGATGTCGCAGTGACCCTGGGCTATTCTGTGGGCGATCCGATCATCGTGTCCCACGGTCTTGCATCCTTCACGGCGCACGAGGATCAGCCGTTCCGTATCGCGGGCATCATCGCGAAGACCGGAACGCCGGTGGACCGCACGGTGATCGTCAGTCTGCAAGCCATCGAGGCGATCCATGTGGATTGGCAGAGTGGCGGCAAGACGGGTCAGACCACGCCGACCGAGGTCATTCGGGGTATGGACCTGACGCCCACGGCAATCACCGCCGCGTTGGTGGGAGTGGACTCGCGCCTGCAGATATTCGGTCTTCAGCGCTGGATCAACGAGTACCCGCAAGAGCCTCTGCTGGCGGTATTGCCGGGCGTGGCGCTGCAGGAACTCTGGCAGATTGTCGGGGTAGCCGAAACCGCGCTGATCGGCGTATCCGCGATGGTGGTGGTGACCGCGTTGATCGGCATGATGGCTATGATCTTTTCCAGTCTGAACGAAAGACGGCGCGAAATGGCGATCTGGCGCGCCATGGGCGCGCGTCCAACGACCATTCTGGGGATGCTCGTGCTTGAGGCGATCCTCATGGCGGGCGTGGGCGCCATGCTTGGTCTCGGGCTTCTTTATCTCGGGTTCGCGGTCCTGCAGCCTTGGGTGGATGCGGCGTTCGGCATCTGGTTGCCGATCCAGCCGCCCACCCTGCGAGAGCTCTGGGTTCTCGCGATTGTGATCGCGGCTGCCGCGCTCGCAAGCCTTCTGCCCGCAATTCGGGCCTACCGGCTTTCGCTCGCTGATGGCATGATGGTGAGGATATGAAACAGCCTTTGATACTCTCGCGCCGTCATTTCGGCCTTCTCGTCTCCTCGGGACTGATCGCGCCCGCGCGCGGCATGGCCGAGTCTTACCGCGAGATCTCCTGGGAGGATCTGATCCCGCCCGGCGTCCCCTATTCCGAAATCATCGGCGAAGGCGACGTGGACGAGACGAACGACACCTGGTTGCCGGTCTTCGACGAAAACGGCTCCAAGCTGAACGTCGATCTCGACGGTCAGGTGATCCGGATGCCGGGCTATATCATACCTCTCGAAAGCGGGTCCGAGGGCGTGACCGAGTTCATTCTCGTACCCTATGTCGGCGCCTGCATTCATGTTCCGCCACCGCCACCGAACCAGCTTGTCTTCGTGACGTCGGCAACGCCCTGGCCCAGCGATCAGCTTTGGGATGCCGTCTGGGTGACCGGAACATTGACGACCAAAATGCAGTTCACGAACCTTGGAGACATCGGCTACGAACTGGCGGCGAATGCCATTGAGATATACGAATGGTAGGGGTGGACGGCACTCGTAGAAACTTGTGCCTCGGCTTGGCGGGGCTGCTTGGACTGACTGCGACAGGTCTGCGCGCGGAAGTTGTATTCGATCTGGAATGGCGCGACCTTATCCCGGAGGGCCAGCCCTATTCGCTGCCCGAGATCCGGGGACTTGCGCCGCACGACGAAAGCGCCATGGCCAGCCGACAGCCAATGTCCACCGGTGTCAGGACAGACTGGAATGGCCGCATCGTTCGTCTGTCCGGCTTCATCGTACCTCTGGACTACAAGGGTACTGGGATCACGGCTTTCCTGCTGGTCCCTTATGTGGGAGCGTGCATCCACGTCCCGCCGCCGCCGGCAAACCAACTCGTTCTGGTGACATCAGACCGGCCATACGAGTCTGGCGGTCTTTTCGCGCCGGTCACCGTGACGGGAATGTTCGGAACCGCCTCGACGTCAACCCAGCTGGCCGAAATCGGATACGCGCTTTCTGCCGACAAGGTTGCGCCATATCGGGGCTAGCAGATCGGCTGGAGCCGAGGGGCGACCGGCCGCCCGCCGATGGGCCTGGTTGAAGTTTGCGGGCAGAAATCGGCGGCCGCCGAAACCGGCACGGTCACGGGCATTCGGGACAGGGCTGTCTACGATGGGATCAACGGCCAACCTGCTTGACGCCCCGGAGCGTGTACGTCTGACGCGAAGCCAGAATCCGCGGAGAACTCCGATGCCGAAACTCACCCGGCCCGTTCTCGCGGTACGATCCACTCGACACTTGGGCCGGTTCGGGACTCGCTTGAGGCGTTTCGCGCGTGATTGTTTGCCATCTGACGCGGATTGAATAGAAGGGCGGTCGCAAATGGAGGGAAGCGATGACCGAACCTGTCATACTGATCGCCGGTGGCGGCATCGGCGGCCTGGCCACGGCGCTGACGCTGCACCAGATCGGCGTAAAGGCGGTAGTTTTCGAAGCGGTGAGCGATCTGCGCCCGCTCGGCGTGGGAATCAACCTGCAGCCTAACGCGGTGCGCGAGCTTTACGATCTCGGTTTCTCGGCAGCCGACCTTGACGCAATAGGGATCCAGGCGCGCGAATGGGCGCTTGTCGGGTTGAATGGCAACGATGTCTACTCCGAGCCGCGCGGGCTCGCGGCGGGCTACAGGTGGCCGCAATATTCGGTCCATCGCGGCCAGCTTCAGTTGATGCTCTACGACGCAGTCTGCGCGCGGCTGGGGCGGGATGCCGTGCGTCTCGGTCAGCGCGTGACGGGATACCGCCAGCGTGAGGATGGCCTCGTCGAGGCGCAGATCATTCGGAGCGACGGGACGACCTTGACGGCAATCGGCACGCTGCTCATCGGCGCCGACGGTCTTCATTCGGCGATCAGGGCGCAGATGCATCCCGACCAGCCTCCAATTCAATGGGGTGGTGCGGTCATGTGGCGCGGCGTGACAATGGCGAGGCCCGTGCGTACCGGCGCGTCCTTCGTGGGGTTGGGATCGCACCGGCACCGGCTCGTCTTTTACCCCATCTCGCATCCGGATCCGGATACCGGCCTGGCTGCGATCAACTGGATCGCGGAAGTGACCTTCGACACCGATGGCGGGCGTAGTGAGGGTGACTGGAACAAGCGCGTCGAACTATCCGATTTTCTTCATTATTTCGACAGTTGGACTTATGACTGGCTTGATGTTCCGGCGCTGCTGTCCGGGGCCGGGAATGTCTGGGAGTATCCGATGATAGATCGCGATCCTGTGGATACATGGGTCGACGGGCGCGTGGCCCTTCTTGGCGATGCTGCTCACGTAATGTACCCGACCGGATCGAACGGCGCCACGCAGGCCATCATGGACGCGCGTATTCTGGGGCGCCATGTCGTGGAATCCGGTGTGAGCCCCGCCGCGCTCGCAGCCTACAATGCGGAACTATGCGGGCCTGTCTCTGCGGTAGTTCTGCGAAACCGTGGTGCAGGGCCCTTCGGCATCCTGAACCTTGTCGACGAACGCTGCGGTGGCGAGTTCGACAACATCGACGACGTTATTGCCCCCGGTGAGCGAGTTGCGCTGATGGCCGATTACAAGGCTGCTGCCGGTTTCGCACTTGAGAGGCTGAACGCGGCTTCACCGACAATCCCTGCCAGTCAGATGGCGTAGCGACACCGTTCCGCCACGGTCGTCGATGCCGGGAATCTTGAAAAACAGATCAACTTGTTGATTTTCAACGGTATTCGACTGAGAATCAAGGCGATTGTTGCCGTGACGGTCCGTGATGGACTCGCGGGCGTACCTATCCAGGTGGTCGAGGACTTTTTCCACCGCGATGAAGCGTGTTTCCGGGAAGAGACCGCGGAGCGTTTTTCCACCTCCAACAAGGTAGTCCGAATTCAACTTTCCGCGTTCTGCCTCGGCTACGCCCTTTCAACTAATGCGTGACGGTTCGGCTGACGCCCACATGCAAACCCCTCGCATGGCGCCTCATCCATACAGGACTTCGGTTCGACTGATTATGTATTAAACCCAACAAAAAACATTGATTATTCCGGAAACCCGATAGATAGGTGCCTATTGACAGCTATTTGTTGGACAAATAAGGTCCTGATGATGCCGGGGAGGGAACGCGCATTGCCATCTAGCGAACTTTTATCGGCAAAAGTCTCCCGTACCGGGTCAGGGTCTGCCGTCGACGAGGTAGTCGCCCGGATTCGGGGGTTGATCGAGGAACGGGCACTGACAGTCGGCGACACGCTCCCCACCGAAAAGGAGTTGGGGGAGATCTGTGGCGCATCGCGGAATACCGTACGCGAGGCGATGCGGATTCTGAAGGCCTACGGTGTCGTGGAGGTCCGGCCCAAGGTGGGCGCGACCATCGTCGATAACCGCATGTCCTCCGCGCTCGAGATCTTCTCGTTCAACGTGACCAACGTCTCGCGACAGACATTCCGCGATATCCAGGGATTTCGCTTTTTGATCGAGGTCTCGCCGGTCGATCAGATTCTCGACGGGGTTACCGGCGGAGATATCGCAGATCTGCGCGAAGCAAATCGCGCGATGCGTGATGCCAAGCCGATCGCGCAGGCCTGCGAAATGGATTTCGCTTTTCATACGCGGCTCGTCAGCATTCACGGGAACGCCGCAATTCTCGATGTCTACCGCCTCATGAAGCCTGTCATCTTGCGGATCATCGAGCGCGGCAAATCCATCCGCACGTTCGAGACCGACACGTTCAAGGAGCACGAAGCCGTGATCGACGCTCTCGAGGCGCGAGACCGGCTCGCGTTTCAGTATCTGCTCAAGACGCATCTCAACGCAGGCTACGCGCATTTTGAAGCCGCCGAGGATGCCCGAGAGAACTAGTCCATCAAGAAGAAGCCAACTATGGGAGGAAAGAATGAGACTTAAATCCAGACTATTGATCGCCGCAGTGGCGATTTGCGCCAGTTCCGGCGTGGCCATGGCCGGACCCGAGGTCGTCGAAGGGCCAGGGGTCAATCCCGAGTGCTTTGCGCCTTGGGACGCCTCAACCAAGCATTTCAAGTGGGAAGGCCGCGAAGGTCCGTTCAGAGTTGCCGTGGTCAACGGTTTCGTCGGCAACACCTGGCGGATTCAGATGATTAAGACGGCAAAGGCCTTTGCCGAGGATCCGGCGATCGCCGACAAGATATCAGAGTTCAAGGTGGTTTCGACCGGTACGGACGCTCCGGCGCAGCTTGGCGCCATCGAGGACTTCATCAACCAGGGCTACGACGCAATCGTGACCATTGCCGTTTCACCGGACGGGTTTGACCGAGTGATCCGACTGGCGGACCGCAACGACGTG
>CAZRNL010000219.1:0-4783 GCA_964601395.1 uncultured Silicimonas sp.
GTTCTACGACACGATCTATGCCCATCAGGATCGCGAGGACGACGCGCTGATCGGCGTGAAGTCCACTGCGCGGCTGTTCGGGAACGACACCGCCCGCTGGCTGAAATGGTTCCTTGTGGCCAGCGTCACGTTCTTCGGTGCGGGGCTGATCATGGCGTTGGCAACCAAAGTCAGCGTTCTGGCGCTGGTCGTGGCCCTAGGCGGGGTCTGGGCATTCGGATGGCACATGGCTTGGCAGCTTGGCCGGCTGGACATCGAGGATCCGGCCAGATGCCTTCAGCTTTTCCGCTCGAACCGGAACGCCGGGCTGATTCCTGTGCTGTTTCTCGCCGTCGCCTTTTTCCTTTGATTGCGCAGGTGTGACGGGAGCCTTATCAGAACGCCATGTCATTGAAGCACAGCATTTCCCGGATCGTTCCCCATAGCATAGCGATTCTCGTGGCCGCGGCCGGATGTTTCGGCGTCGCCATGTGGACCAGGGATTTCGTCGAGAACGCGGCGGTCACTGACCTGCGCCTGACCCTCGGGCATGCCGGGCACGACTGGGTGGACGTGGCGGCTGACGGGCTGATCGTCCGGATGTCGGGAACCGCCGATACCGAGGCGGTACGCTTTGCCGCCCTGAGCGTCGCCGGAACCGTCGTCGACGCCAGCCGGGTGATTGACGACATGACGGTCAAGGCCGCCGCAGCGATCAGCGCCCCGGACTTCACCATCGAAGTGCTCAAGAACGATGACGGGATTTCCCTGATCGGCCTTGTTCCCCTTTCAAGCGATCCGGAGACCATCGTGCAGCGTGTCCGGTCGATCTCGGGGGACGCCAGGGTCGCCGATCTTCTGGAAAGCGCCGACTTTGCGGCGCCGCCGGGGTGGGAACGCGCGCTGGCCTTCGGCCTGAACGCACTGGAAGCGCTGCCCCGCTCGAAAGTGTCGATCACACCGGAGCGCGTGGCGATCACGGCGGTGGCAAGGGACTTCACGGACAAACGGCGGATCGAACGACAGCTCGACCGCGACGCGCCGCCTGGGCTTGCTTTGTCGCTGAACATCAGCGCTCCCCGTCCGGTCATCGCGCCCTTCACCCTGCGCTTCCTGATTGACGAGCAGGGCGCACGATTCGACGCCTGTTCCGCCGATACCGAGACCGCGCGGAACGCGATTCTGGCCGCTGCCATCGATGCGGGTCTTTCCGGGGAGATCACCTGTGAACTGGGGCTTGGCACACCCTCGACGAGTTGGGGCGAAGCCGCCGTCGCAGGGATCGAGGCGTTGAAGCAGATTGGCGGTGGCACTTTGACCATATCCAATGCCGATGTGACGCTGGTCGGGCTTGAAAGCACCACGCAGCGGGTCTTCGATCGGGCCGCGGGCGAACTTGAGGGCGCGCTGCCGCCTGTCTTCTCGCTCAATACGGTTCTGCCAAGACCGGAGGTTTCCGAGAATCCGTCCGGGACGGAGCCGGCGGAGTTCACCGCCACCCTGTCGCCGGAAGGACAGATTCAGCTGCGCGGCAGGCTGGGAGACGAGGCGACCCGCGACGCCGTGCAAGGCTTTGCCGCCGCAGCGTTCGGGGTGGCCAATGTCTATCCCGCCACCCGCATCGACACGAACGTACCGGCGGGATGGCCGACAAGGGTTCTGGCTGGGCTCGAAAGCCTGTCCTACCTCGCGAACGGTTCGGTCAACGTCACCGAGACCGACATCACGGTGACGGGCCAGACCGGCCTTAAAAGCGGACGCTCCGACATCGCGCGTCTTCTCTCGGACAAGCTGGCCACCGGCGCCACCTTCCAACTTGACGTCAGCTATTCCGAGGCTCTGGATCCTCTCGCTGCGCTGCCGACGCCGGAGGAATGCGTTTCGCTGCTTTCGGATGCCGCCGGACAGCGCAAGATCACGTTTGCACCGTCCTCGTCGGACATCGAGACCGACGCGATGGCCACGATTGACGCGATTTCGGAGATCCTGCGGGATTGTCAGTCGGTCCGCATCGAGATCGGCGGACACACAGACAGTCAGGGTCGCGAGGTGATGAACGAACAACTCAGCCAGGCACGCGCCGACGCGGTTCTGAACGCGATCATGGCGCGGCGCGTGCTGACCTCGAACCTGACGGCAAAGGGCTACGGCGAAAGCCAGCCCATCGCGGACAACGACAGTGAAAGCGGGCGGGAAGCGAACCGGCGGATCGAGTTTCGGCTTGTGACCCCGGACGAGCCGACCGATGATGCGGCCGAGACGACCGAGGCCGGCGACACAACAGAGACGGACGGGACGGACGGTGCGGAGGCAAACCAGTGAACGGTACCGAGTTCATCGCTGCGACGGCAGCCATTCTTTTCGTGGCCTTCCTTGCGGGATGGTTCACCCATTGGCTGATCTCGCGCATCACCCGCGTCACCCGGTCGGACATGGACGATCTCGACAAGATGGCGCAGGAACTTCATCACGCAGAGGAAAGCCGCGACCAGGCGGTGATCTACATGCAGCAGCGCGAGGCCGAGCTGACCAACAAGCTGGCTCAGACCGAGGCGGAACTGGAAGCCGCCATGGATGGATTGCGGGGCGCACGGCGCGAAAGCGAGGAGCTTCGCACCTATATCGAACGCGTCAACCAGGCAGGCTGAAGATCAGCCGCCTGTCTTCGCACGGATGCAGGCGTTGATGTTGTCCGCCGTGCGCTGCGAGGCATTTTCCTTTGGGATGACCGTCGGCACCGGATCGGCCGGATTCCACTGATACGTGCCCTCGGCTGCAAGTTCGGCTATGCATTTGTTGGCCGGGTCGGTGTTTGGCACCGGAACGGCACAGGCCGCAACGGCCAGAAGGGTCGTAAGGATCAGGACGCGATTCATGGATGTCTCCCGCAAGGTTCCGGATAGAACGCCGGATCAGGCTTTCCGGTTCCGGTGCGATGCAGAAGCGCGAACGGGAAGGCGTTTCGCGACTGGACCTAGCAGCGGTATTTCACTGGACCTAAGCCCTGCAATGTCAGGCCGTTAATGTGCCTTTCGACCAAAAGGGATCGCGTCCGCCCGTAGAAGCGGATTACATGTGGCAGGGGAGGACGCAAGGCGCATGAGACAGCCAGAACTAGACCTGTCGCCGAAGGTCTCGGACGAAGTTCGCAAGACGACCTGCTATATGTGCGCCTGCCGCTGCGGGATCAACGTGCACATGAAGAACGGCACCGATGGCAAATTGCAGGTCGCCTATATCGAGGGCAACCGCGACCATCCGGTGAACCGGGGCGTCCTTTGCGCCAAGGGCGCGTCCGGCATCATGCAGCACCTGTCGCCCGCGCGGCTGCGAGCACCCATGCGCCGCACCGGTCCGCGAGGCTCGGGCGAGTTCGAGGAAATTGGCTGGGACGAGGCCTACGAGATCGCGGTCTCGTGGCTGAAGCCGCTTCGGGAAACGAATCCCTCGGCTTTCGCCTTCTTCACCGGCCGTGACCAGTCGCAGTCCTTCACGTCCTGGTGGGCGCAATCCTTCGGCACGCCGAATTACGCCGCGCATGGCGGGTTCTGCTCGGTGAATATGGCGGCGGCCGGCATATACACGATGGGCGGCGCTTTCTGGGAGTTCGGCCAGCCGGACTGGGACCGCACCCGACTGTTCATGATCTTCGGCGTGGCGGAAGACCACGACAGCAATCCGATCAAGATGGGCCTCGGCAAGCTGAAGGCGCGGGGCGCGAAGGTGATCGGCGTCAACCCGATCCGCACCGGTTACAACGCGATCGCCGACGAGTGGGTCGGCATCACCCCCGGCACTGACGGTCTTTTCATCCTGAGCCTGGTGCATTGCCTGATGAAAGCGGGGCGGATCGACCTGGATTATCTCGCCCGCTTCACGGATGCGCCCTGCCTTGTGAACGGCGACGAGAAGTCGGACGAGTTCGGCCTGATCCTGCGCGACGAGGCCGGAAAAGCTCTGGTCATGGACCGCGTGACCGGCAAGCCCGCACCCTTCGACCAACCCGGCGTGCGTCCCGATCTCTCGGCGTTCTGGCGGCACGCAGGGGTGACGCACCGCCCTGTCCTGCATCACATGGCGGGACGCTATCTTGCGGACACCTATGCCCCCGAAACCGTGGCCGACAAGATCGGGATTCCGGCGGAGCGCATCCGCAGGATCGCCGCCGAGATCGCTCGCGCCGCCTTCGACGAGGCCTTCGAGATCGAGCGCGAGTGGACCGATTTTCGCGGCGACACGCACAAGACGATGCAGGGCCGCCCGGTCAGTTTCCATGCGATGCGCGGCATCAGCGCCCATTCCAACGGGTTCCAGACCTGCCGCGCACTGCACCTGTTGCAGATCATCCTCGGCAGCGTCGAGGCACCGGGCGGATTCCGCTTCAAGCCGCCCTACCCCAAGCCCGCCACCGCGCATCCCAAACCGCATGCGGGCGTGACGCCTGGCAAACCGCTGGACGGCCCGCATCTTGGCTTCGTGCATGGTCCGGACGATCTGCTGATCGACGAGGACGGCAAACCGAAACGCATCGACAAGGCATTCTCGTGGGAAAACCCGATGAGCGCGCACGGGCTGATGCACATGCTGATCTCGAACGCGCATGCGGGCGATCCCTACCGGATCGACACGATGATGCTCTACATGGCGAACATGGCGTGGAACTCGTCGATGAACACCTCCGCCGTGATGAAGATGCTGACGGACAAGGACGACGACGGCGAATATGTGATCCCGCGGATCATCTATTCCGACGCCTATTCGTCGGAGATGGTCGCCTATGCCGACCTGATCCTGCCGGACACGA
>CAZRNL010000219.1:4793-5559 GCA_964601395.1 uncultured Silicimonas sp.
CAGCCTGCTGGACCGCCCGATCTGCGAGGCGGACGCGGCTGCTGACGCGATCCGGTGGCCGGTGGTGGAACCGGACCGGGAGGTAAGGGGCTTCCAATCGGTGCTGTGCGATCTGGGAGCCCGACTGGGATTGCCCGGATTCGTGACCGAGGAGGGTAAACAGAAGTTTGCGGATTACGCCGATTACATCCAGAACCACGAGCGCCGCCCCGGCGTCGGGCCGCTGGCCGGCTGGCGCGGCAATGGCGACGCGCACGGACGCGGCGCGGCGAACCCGAACCAGATCGAGGACTACAAGAAGAACGGCAGCTTCTGGGTCTCGCACATCCCGGAAGAGGCGCAGTTCTTTAAACCCTGGAACAACGCCTATCAGGAATGGGCGGTGAAGATCGGGTTGTTCGACAAGCCCGCCCCCTATCTCTTCACGCTCTGGTGCGAACCCTTGCGCCGGTTCCAGCTTGCCGCCGAGGGTAAGCACCGGCTGTCGCCGCCCAAGCACCTGAAGACGCGGTATGCCGAGACGATGGACCCTTTGCCGGTCTGGTATCCTCCGTTCTCGGATGCCGATGATCGGTTCACGATCCATGCGCTGACACAGCGGCCGATGGCGATGTATCACTCCTGGGGATCGCAGAACGCCTGGCTGCGGCAAATCCACGGCCGGAACCCGCTTTATGTGCCGACGAAGATCTGGGAGGCCAACAGGTTCAGGGAAGGCGACTGGGCGCGCGTGACCTCGCCACACGGCGAAATCGTCGTGCCGGTG
>CAZRNL010000220.1:0-5547 GCA_964601395.1 uncultured Silicimonas sp.
AGGAGAAAGAGTTACACGTGGGTCATTTTTGCGTGCAAATACCCGGGTCTAGTGGCTCAATTTTGGATGCAAATCAACACGGAGGCGATAAAGGGGTACAAGTCGTGGCTCGGCAAGAAGTCGGTCGCTTGGTTTCAGCCGCCCCGCGAAGAGCTATCAGTTTCCGGCATCGACCTAATGGTCAATCCCGAAATCGGACTGAATATCAACGGGCAGCGTCACATCATCAAGCTGTATTTCAAAGCCGACAAACTGACTAAATTCAAAACTGACGTCATTACTTGCGCAATGGAAGACACGTTGCGCTCCAAGGCGAAGCCAGCCGATCTGATGACCGTGGTGGACGTTCGACGCGGTAGACATTTTTCAGGAGCCGGGCCCTCCGCAAAACTCAGCGGCATGCTTGGTGCTGAATTGGCCTACATCGGCTATCTTTGGTCGTCTATGTAAGGTCGGCAATTCCACAAAAGGAGCCCGGCCGGCGGGGGGTGGAAATGCTGGGAGTACTTATGGGCGGCATGGATGGCCGCGTGGATAGTACTCATTGCAGCGCGCGCCGCCGGCTGAACCAAGCGAGTGGCACAGTATGCCGATCGAACCAATCTTGGATCTGGTGCCGTGCAGAGCAACCGTTCGACGGCTACTCCCCAAGTCGCTGCCTCAACTGGCGTCCCCGTAGAACGTTCGAATTCTGCTATCGTGGCCCTAGCTGCAAATGAATCCGGCAGAATTCCGGCAGAGGTCAGTCACCGCACCGAAGCGGCGGCGCCACACGGCCTCCTCCGGTTGAGCACTGCCCCTGCCGGGCAGTACGATTTCCGCCACCGCCACCAATTCAGTCGGCTAGATGTACCAGCGGCTTGCCGTGGCTCGAGCCGTCGAGCAGCGTCATCAGTGCTCGCGGCGCCTGTTCGATTCCTTCAAAGATGGTCTCTTTCAGGAACAGCTTTCCCTCGGCGCGCCACTGCAACATGTCGCTGACGAACTGATCGTACGCGTGGAGATAATTCATAAACGGATAACACTTGATCGTAAGAAACTTCTCCAGCACGTACTCAAAGTTCGTAATGTTGCGAATGATGCCGTCGGTGTTATATAGGCTGACAAAGCCGGCGATCAGGACCGTCGTATTCTCCTTCATATGCGGCAGACAGGCTGAGAAGTGCTCGGGGCTCGCGTTCTCCAGAACGAGATTGATGCCGTCAGCGCAGGCGTCCGCAAGGGCCTCGGGTATCGGTCTCGACTTATAGTTGAAGGCATAATCGACACCAACCACATCCCTCAGCCAGGTAACCTTCTCATCCGATCCGGCCGAAGCAACGACTCGCATACCTTTGAGCTTCGCGATCTGGCACGCGATCGAGCCGACAGTACCTGCGCCGCTCGATATCACGATTGTTCCGCGGGGCACCGGCGAGGCCGCACACATCAGGCCGAAGTAGGCGGTCTGGCTGGCGATGCCGAGCAGGCCCAGGTAGTCCTTGGGCTTCGCGCCGCCGGCGAGACTGCGTTTCGCCAGCGAGTCGTCCGGCGTCAGGTACGGCACGAATTTGCCAGCATCGGAAATAAAGTGCTCCTGCCAGCCGGACATGCTCTCGACGATGTCGCCGGTCGCGAGGTCGCGGTTGCGCGATTCGACGACGCGGCCGATGGACGGGCCGTTGAGCGGGCCATTCAGCGGCCAGGGTTCTAGATCCTTGCCAGTGCCCATGCTCTGGCGCATGTACGGGTCGACGGACATGTAGAGGTTCTCAACCAGCGCCTGGCCATCCGCCAGCGCTGGCAGCGTGACCTCGCGGACCTGGAAATCGTCGGTGGAAGCCCTGTCCGGGCGCCGGACGAGATGTACTTGTCGGGTTTTCATGCCGGTCTGCGCCTAGAGCGGGTAAAAGGGTTCGCTATCCGGGCCGAACGTCAGCGGCTGGGTGGTGCTGGGCTGAAACGAGAATTCGTCATGGACCACGTGTACGGTGGTCACAACCATGCGCACCGTGGCCGGGTCGAATACCGCGGACTCGTTTCGGAGGATTTCGCTGCCGTACAGCGGGTCACTGAAGAACTGCTTCAGGCCCTGCATGTCATCGAACCAGAATTCGAAGACGGCGTCGATGTCGGCGGGAACGAAGCCTTCCAGCGGGACGGGGCCGGAGAGCTTGTGACTGACGACCAGTTTCCTGAGCTCGGCGCGCAGCGCCGCCTGTTCGAGGATGCGTTTCCCGTGCGCGCTCGCGGCGGCTTGGAACGCAGCGTAGTCCAGCTCCGCGCGCCGCCGCACCAGCAGGTAGGCCTTGAGCATGCGGCTTTCGATGAGATCCGGATCCGGCTCGAACAGCCGTTCCTCCTTCACCACGACGACTTCGACGCCGCCCTCGGTATCGATGAAGCGCAGTTCGTCCGGGGCGATCAGGTCCTCGTAGACCGGCTGCCCGAGCCAGTCGCCGATCTCGGCGAGGCTGTTCAGCCAGACCTCGGCGCAACCCTCGAACGGCGCATCCTGCCGGTAGTGCGCGGGCAGGCCCGCTACCGGCTCGGGCACGACATGGCTGGTGTTGTATTTGCGCATGAACTGCGAGAACACCGTGATGTTCATGACGTGTGGAGAATGGTGCTTGAGCCAATACAGGTGAAACGCGCGCCGTGACATGGCGGCAAGGCGCACCGGAAACTCGACGAATTTGACGATGCCGCCGGTGGACGTCCACGGCTTGGCTTCGGCCGGGGTAGGATCGGACCAGGGCCCGGGATTGGTGACGTTCATGGCCGGTCTCCTGCGGAACCGCGCGACGCGGTGGCGATGGCGCCGGTGTTCGCGGCCTGCTGCCGCGCTACAGCCCTGCCGGCGCCGCGCCGGGAATACGCTTCCCGCCGCGCCGGGTGCGCCGTGATGACGGTCATCCAGCCGGAGAGCGAGAAGTTCAGCACAGCAGGTGATCGCCGAATTGCTCGCGCAGCGTCAGTTTGCTGACTTTGCCGGTCGCGGTCAGCGGCAGCGCCTCGACGAACACCACGTCGTCGGGCTTCCACCAGCTCGCCACCTTGCCGTCGAACCAGGCCAGGACGGCCTGCTTATCCGGCGCCTGGCCGACCGCCGCGACTGCGACCAGTAGCGGCCGTTCGTCCCATTTTTCGTGCCGGACGCCGATCACGGCCGCCTCGGCAATGGCGGGGTGCGACATCGCGCAGTTCTCCAAATCGATTGAGCTGATCCATTCGCCGCCGGATTTGATCAGATCCTTCGACCGGTCGGTGATCTGCATGGTCCCGTCCGGCTGTATGGTTGCTACGTCGCCGGTGATGAACCAGCCGTCGGCATCCAGGCCTGTCTCCCCCTGTTTGTAATAGCCGGCGCCGACGCTGGGTCCGCGAACTTTCAGGTGCCCGGCACTTCTGCCGTCCCATGGCAACGCGTTGCCGTCGTCGTCGGTGATCTTCAGCTTGAGGCCGAACACCGGCCGGCCCTGCCGGAGCGGGAAGCGACGCTTGTCCTCGTCGGAGAGCCGCGCGTAATCGGGGCCCGGCAGATTGACCGTGCCGACCGAGCTCAGCTCGGTCATGCCCCAGCCCTGCACCAGCTTCACGCCGTAGTCCTGTTCGAGGCGGTCGAATAGCGACAGCGGAGAGGCCGCACCGCCAACGATGGCGGTACGCAGCGACGCGGTATCAAGCTTGTGCTGATCGAGGTAATCGAGCAGCAGCTGCCAGATGGTCGGTACGCCGATGGCATAGGTCACACCGTGTTCGGCGAGCAGCGCGTGCAGGACCTCGCCGTTGCCTAGATAGCGCCCCGGAAAGACCAGCTTCGAGCCGACCATCGGGCCACGGAACGGGACACCCCAGGCGAAGACGTGGAACATCGGCACGATAGGCAGAACGATATCGTCAATGGAGAACCCCGAAGCTTCGGCGGCAGAACAGACCAGCGAATGCAATACCAGCGAACGATGGGAGTACAGCGTACCCTTCGGGTTTCCGGTAGTCCCCGAGGTGTAGCACAGCGCGCAGGCGGCCTGTTCGTCGAGCGACGGCCACGGCTTGCCCGGGTCGCCGGCCGCAACCAGCGTCTCGTAGCACTGCGCGTTGCGCAGCGTGGTCTCCGGCATTTCGTCCTCGTCGCGAAGGATGATGAAGCCTTTCACACCGGCGCACCCCGGCATCAGTGCTTCGAGCAGCGGTACAAACTGGGGATCGACGAACACCCACCGATCCTCGGCGTGGTTGATGATGAAGATAATCTGCTCACGGAACAGGCGCGGGTTAATGGTATGCAGCACGTAGCCGCCGCAGGTCAGCGCGTAGTAGAGTTCGAGGTGACGGTAGTCGTTCCAGGCCAGCGTGGCGATGCGATCGTCGGGGCGGCAGCCCAGATCGGCCAGTGCGCCGGCCAGCCGTGCCGCGCGCTCGAACACGGTGGCATAGGTGGTACGATGGACACTGGACGGGCCGGTCGCCGTGACGATTTCCCGGCCGGGGTGATAAAGCATGCCGTGCTCGATCACCGTAGTGAGAGTCAGCGGCACGTCCATCATCTGTCCCCGCATGGCAGCTATTGGTCGGCTGCCCGCTCAGAGGGCATCTGCAGGGCTGCTGTCCCTGCGTCCCGGTGATTCAGCATAAGGGCCGCAGGCTGCCGGAAATTCTCGTGGAGCGCGGGAGCCGCCACGCCCAAGACGCGAAGAGGTCTTGCACAGTAAGCCCCGAGAAGCACTGATCCGACGAAAATAGGCCAGTTTTCGACAACCATATTGGCGCTGACAGCATAATACTCGTGGAACAATCGGGAAAGGCCGGCTATTATAGGCCAGTGAACTAAAAAAAGTAAAGCGATGGGCAGCCCGCGCAAGAGAAGGCGAGGTACGAAACCAGCATGGTTGAGAATACGGAAGTCGCGGAGCCGGACAGCGCCGAAGCAACGAAACGGTCTACCGGCACCAAGGGGCAGAAACGCCGGCGCCAGATCATCGATACCGCAAGGCAGGTCATGATCAGCGAGGGGCCGAACAACCTGGTGCTCCGGGACGTGGCGGAAAAAATCGGGATCACGCACGGTAACCTTCAATACTATTTTCCGACCAAGAACGATCTGCTGGTCGCGCTCTTCGACGAAGAACTGGAAAAATACACCGGCAGCCTGAAAGCCGCTGTCGCGGCGACCTCGACCCGGCAAGGCAGGCTGGACGCGATCATCGATGCCGGTATCGCTGAGCTGGGTAAACCCGAGACCGCGCTATGGCGAGCCGCAATGGCACTCGTGGATCACAGCCCTGAGCTTGCGGCGATACTGAAAAAAGAGAACGACCTCTATGAAGAAGTTGTCGCGGAAGAACTGAAGTCGATTTCGCCCCACCTTTCGAGCCAGCGCAGGAAACATATCGCGAGGATTATTCACGCCATTCTTGATGGCCTCGGTATCCAGTTCACCTACGAAGATCCGACGGGGCCGGAAATGCGAGCCTTGGCCAGCGAGATCAAGGTGGCGCTGTTCGCGGTGCTAGACTGAAGTTCCTGCGGTTCGCACGCGAGTTTGTTTGCAGATTCAGGCGGATAGCC
>CAZRNL010000221.1:0-5480 GCA_964601395.1 uncultured Silicimonas sp.
AGTGCGCGAGCGTGGCCAGCGGAAAGCGATCCCGAGCGGACGAGGTCGAGCACGTCGCCCGGCAGACCCAGAAGCCTCAGAAGGTTGGCGATATGGCTCCGGCTCTTTCCCAGCGCCACGGCCAGCTGTTCCTGGGTATGTCCGAAGCGGTCCATCAACTGCCGGTACCCTGTCGCCTCCTCTACCGCGTTCAGGTCGGCGCGCTGGATATTCTCGATGATCGCAAGCTCAAGGACTTCCGTGTCGTTCAGGTCGCGAACAATTGCGGGAACCTCGTGCAGCTTCGCGCGCTGCGCCGCACGCCACCGCCGTTCGCCAGCAACGATCTCGTAGCTATCGGGGTCGCGCGGATTGCGCCGCAGAATCAGGGGTTGGATGATCCCCTTCTCGGCGATGGATGCGGTCAGCTCGTTGAGCGCGTCCTCGGCGAAGGACCGGCGCGGCTGATCCGGGTTGGGCTTGATCAGCGCGATGTCGATGAAGGTTTCCGCCTTACGCGGAGCGGGCTCGGATTCGGTCCTGTGCGGCCTGGCATCAACGTCTGCCATCAGAGCTGATAGTCCGCGGCCCAAACCTCTGCGTTCTGACTTAGCCTGTACCATATGCCTACCTTATGATGCGGTTTCGTTATGCCTTTCTACCATCTCTTGTGCCAAAGCACGATAGGCAATACTTCCTTTTGACGCCGGATCATACGCAAGTACGGGCATGGCATAGGACGGGGCCTCCGATACCCGCACGTTGCGGGGAACGATGGTCTTGAAGACCAGCTCACCCAGTGTGTTGCGGGCGTCGGTCTCGACCTGCTGGCTCAGGTTGTTGCGCGAATCGTACATCGTCAGGACGACGCCTTCGATCCGAAGCGCCGGATTTGCGGTCTGGCGTACCTCCCGAACTGTCAGCATCAGCTGCGACAGCCCTTCCAGGGCGAAGAATTCGCTTTGCAGGGGAATGAGAACGGAATCCGAGGCGACCATCGCATTGACGGTCAATAGGCTGAGCGACGGCGGACAGTCGATCAAGATGAAGTCTAGCTCGTAGGCGTCGATTGCGGGCTGCCGAAGCGCGTCGTGCAGAAGGAAACTTCTTTTCTCGACGGACATCATCTCGATATCCGCCGAGCTGAGATCGGTCGTCGCCGGGGCGAGCAGCAACCCCTCGACATTCGTCGCCTTGATGACATCCTTCAGTTCGGCGCCTTCAAGCAAAAGGTCATAGGTGGTGTAGCCGCGCTTGTCTGGCTCTACGCCCAAGCCGGTGGATGCGTTACCCTGCGGATCGAGGTCTACGAGCAAGACATTGTAGCCCTCGTCGGCAAGGGCCGCCCCGAGGTTGATGGCGGTTGTCGTCTTTCCGACGCCGCCCTTCTGGTTGGCGACGGATATGATCCGCGGTTGCCGGGGTCGGGTCGGATCAGACACGCTCGATATCTCCGATTCTCAGAACGACGGCGTCTTCGGCCGTCTTGCTGGGAAGCATCTCGCAGCGGAAGCGCCAAGCCTCAAGTGCTAAAGACATCTCACGATCCACATTTGCGCCTTTTGGAAAAAGAGCCGTGCCCTCTGGCTTTAGGTGAAGCTCTGCAAAAGACAGAAGGTTGGTCAAGGGGGCCAGCGCTCGCGCGGAAAGCACGTCGGAATTCAGCGGCTCGATCAACTCTATCCGCTCGGAGAGCACCGTGAACCGCGTGGACGTCTCTCGTGAGACGGCGCGCAGGAAAGTCGCTTTCCTCAAATCGGATTCGACAAGCGAGACAGACAGCCCGGGATTTCTCTCTGTGGCCAATATCGCGACAACCGCGCCGGGAAAGCCCGCCCCGCTCCCAATATCCGCCCACGTGGTTGCGTTTTCGGGCATCAGATCGAAGAGTTGGGCGGAATCCAGAATATGTCGGTTCCAGAGATCGAAAATCGTCTTGCCCGACACGAGATTGATGCGCGGGTTCCAGCGTCGTAGCAGTTCCGCGTAGGTCTCAAGCCGTTCGAGTGTTTCACGTGAAACATCGCAATGCCGCAGGAATGCCGAGCTTGTGTCGCTCATGCGCGCCTGCGCTCGCGCTGCCGGAGCTTGGCCAGTATCAGCGTGAGCGCGGCCGGCGTGACTCCCTCGATCCTTCCCGCCTGACCAAGCGTGGAGGGTCGCACCCTTCCAAGCTTCTGTCGCAGTTCGTTCGAAAGACCGCTTAACTCGGTATAGTCGAAATCCTGCGGAATTTCCTGGGCTTCATCGCGGCGGAGACCTTCGACGTCCTTCCTCTGACGCTCGATATAGCTCGCGTAGAGGGCGTCGTTCTTCAGTTGAGTCCGAATCTCCAAGGGAATGTCGGCAAACTCCGGACGCAGGGACAACACGTCGTCAAAGGTCACGTCCGCGATCGAAAGCAGCGCCAGCGCCGTTCTGCGTTCGCCTTCAGCCGACATCCGGATGCCCGACGCCGCCGCCTCCGCGGCCGCGACCCGCACCTCCGACAGTCTTTCGGTTGCGCCCGCAAGGGCTTCCATCTTTCCGCTGAAGGCTTCTTGCCTGGATCGCCCGACGCAACCCGCCTCAATCCCGATGGGCGTCAGTCTTTGATCCGCGTTATCCGCGCGAAGCGACAGCCTGAACTCGGCGCGGGACGTGAACATGCGGTAGGGCTCGGTAACGCCACGGGTGATCAGGTCGTCGATCATCACCCCGATATACGACGTATCGCGCGAAAAAATTACGCTCTCCAGACCAAGCGCCTCGCCTGCGGCATTCAGCCCGGCGACCAGTCCCTGAGCCGCCGCCTCCTCGTATCCTGTGGTTCCGTTGATCTGGCCCGCAAGATACAGCCCTGGGACGTCCTTGAGGCGCAGCGTGTTGGTCAGGCTGCACGGGTCGATATAGTCATACTCGATCGCATACCCGGGCTGTGCTATCTCAGCCTGCTCCAGCCCCCGAATGGACCTGACGTACTCAAGCTGCACGTTTTCGGGGAGAGACGTCGAAATACCGTTCGGATAGATCAGATCGCTTGTCAGGCCTTCGGGCTCGAGGAAGATCTGGTGCGATGTCTTGTCGGCAAACCGAACAACCTTGTCCTCGATGGACGGACAGTACCGAGGCCCCACGCCATCGATGTGTGCGCCGTACATTGCGGAAAGCTTAAGTTTCGCACGGATAATCTCATGCGTACGCTCATTTGTGTGCGTGATTCCGCACGCTACCTGCCGAGCGGTCGGAGACTGCGAGAGAAACGACAAGAGCGTCGGTTCGTCGTCGCCCGGCTGCAGCTCGAGCGCGCTCCAGTCAATCGAGCCGGATCTGATCCTCGGAGGCGTACCCGTCTTCAGGCGGCCAAGCGGCAAGGCAAAGCTGTCGATACGCTCGGCCAGCCGGACCGACGGCTTGTCCCCTATTCGTCCGCCTGGGCGCGAAATATCTCCGATGTGGATGACACCGCGCAAGAACGTTCCTGTCGTAAGGACAACAGAGGCTGCAACAATCTCCGAATCGTCCGCGAGGCGTACGCCCCGCACGGCCTTGTCGGACAGAAGAAAGTCGACAACCTCGCCCTCGATGACGTCGATGTTCGGCAAAGCGGTCATCTCGCGCTGCATCTCGTCCTTGTAGATGGCCCGGTCCATCTGTGCCCTTGGACCCTGGACTGCCGGGCCCTTCCGCCGGTTAAGAAGGCGAAACTGAATTCCGGCCCTGTCGGCAACACGGCCCATGACGCCGTCCATGGCGTCGATCTCGCGCACGAGGTGTCCTTTGCCCAGCCCGCCAATCGCCGGGTTGCAGGACATCACACCAATTCCTTGTGCCGTCAGCGTGACAAGGGCAACGCGCGCGCCACGGCGCGCGGCCGCATGCGCGGCCTCCGCCCCCGCGTGTCCGCCACCCACCACAACGACATCAAAACTCCCATGTTTCACGTGAAACATTTCCCTCATTTGCCGATGCAAAAACTCGAGAAGATTTCATCGAGAATGTGCTCCACGTCAACGCGCCCAACAAGCGAGTCAAGCGCTCGGATGGAATCTCTCAGCTCTTCGGCGATCACCTCGGCCAGATCAGGGGAAGCGTTTAACCGATCAAGGGCGATTCCCAAAGAAGTATTCGCCCGAGCCATGGAAACCCTGTGCCTTTCCCGAATGGCAATGCCAACTTGTGCGGCGCGCGCTTGCAGCACAGAGCTGACCGACTTTACAAGATCATCGATACCCTCACCTGTCAGGGCAGAGAAATCACCCCCACCCAGGTCAGACTTCGCAACAGCAACGATGTCATCGGGCCTGGGAGCGATGGGCGGGGCCTCGTCTCGGCTTTCCAGCAGAATCACGCACAGGTCGGACCGTGCCGCCCGATCAAGGGCGCGGTCGACACCAATTGATTCTACAAGATCCTCCGACGATCTGATCCCTGCTGTGTCGAGTACCGTCACCGGAAGGCCGCCAAGATCCATCTGAACTTCGATTACATCGCGCGTGGTGCCGGCAATCTCGGAAGTAATCGCCGCATCGCGTCCGGCCAGCGCGTTGAGCAACGTCGACTTGCCGACATTCGGGCGTCCGACAATGGCGACCTCAAACCCGTCGCGTATACGTTCTGCTATCCCGACGCCGTCTATCTCCCGCGCCAGGCTTTCCCGAGTTCTGGAAATCAGCTCCGAAACCTCGGGCAGAACATCGACCGGAACGTCTTCGTCCACGAAATCGATCGTGGCTTCAAGCAAGGCAGCGGCGCGCAACAGGTCAAGCCGCCATGTCTGAGCCTTCTCTCCCAACGCTCCTGACAGAACACGCAAAGCCTGACGACGCTGCGCTTCCGTTTCGGCTTCGATCAGGTCCGACAGGCCTTCGACCTGGGCAAGGTCAAGTCGTTCGTTCTCGAGCGCTCTGCGGGTGAACTCACCGGGTTCCGCCAGACACATTCCTTCCAGTGACGACAGGGCGGAAAGAACAGCGCTCACCGAAGCGACCGACCCGTGGAGATTCAACTCCACGATATCCTCACCAGTGAAGCTGTGGGGGCCGGGAAAAGCCAGGACCAGGCATTCGTCAAGAGCCACGCCGCCGAATGTCAGGGTCCGAAGGGAAGCCCGTCGCGGTGGCGGTCGCTTGCATCCAAGCGCATCGAGTGCGTCGAACGCGCGGGCCCCCGATATCCGCACGACGGCGATACCCGACTTTCCCCGCACAGTAGCCAGGGCAAAGATCGTATCCATGTATAACCTTCTGTTTTTAAACAGAAAATCAGGTATTCATCGAGTCGAAGAAATCAGAGTTCGATTTCGTTTGCTTCAGCTTCGACAACAGGAACTCTATGGCATCGGTTGTGCCCATCGGGTTCAGAATGCGCCGCAAGACGAAGGTTTTCTGAAGATCGACCTTGTTGACCAGAAGTTCTTCCTTACGCGTGCCGGACTTCAGAATATCCATAGCAGGATACACGCGCTTGTCGGCAACCTTGCGGTCCAGGACGATCTCGGAGTTACCTGTGCCCTTGAATTC